>JALVDO010000286.1 GCA_027008975.1 Saprospiraceae bacterium
ACTGAATAGGAAGGGGCTTTTTTCACAACTATCGAAAAAAACACAGGAGCAATTTACTTCATTTTATCAAAAGATAAAGAACCAAAACGAGCACAGAAATGAGGAGGCCATCCGTTTTTTATCTGCGTTCAAAGAGCAAAACATTCCGGTCATTATCGTCAAAGGCAACCTCTTCATCCACGACGTTTACGAGGATACCGGTTACAAAAAGATGAACGACTTTGACCTGCTTATCAACAAGGAGGACTGGGTAAAAGTACAGGAAATATACTTCGACCTCGGTTATATTCCGATGGGATTTGGGTACAGAGGCGAAAAGCAGGAACCGGCGAAGTTTAGCCATGTCGGCATCCCCTTTATCAGCAAGAACCTCAAGTGCATAGCAGGGACTATGTGGGGACTAAAATCTCCCTCCGCTGCGTTTACCGTCCCGATTGAAGCTGCATGGGAAACTGCTGAAAATTTCGACTTTCACGGATTAACATTGCAAAAATTATCCCCGGAGTTTAATATTCTACACCTGATTTTACACATGGGCATTTACAAAATCGGCATTCGAGACACCATGGATGTCTTTAATTATTGGGATGCCGTTGGTGTGGATGAAGACCTACTCTACGACCTGTTGGTCAAAGCAAATGCGCTGGATAAAGCCTACTTCACGCTGGTCATTTCCAACTTATCTTCCAATTCGATTCCTCCCGAATTTATAGAGCGAATCAAGCCTAAAAAATCCTCCTTTTTGACCAGAAGACTTGCTGCCCGGTTAGCTACCTACAAAGCATCGGGCGACATTCATTACTCCTACAATGACTACTTTCAGGATATTGAAAAGGAGGTCATCTATATGGGGCTTTTCCATCAATTTCATCAAAAACTCCCCTACTACCTCAAAGTATTGAAATTGACACTCTTCCCCAAGATGGAAGCAGCCCTCAAACTCCACGACAAAGCCTATCGCCCCACACAAAAAGACAAAGTCGTAGCGAGAATTAAGGCGCCCTATTACGTTTTCTCCCTTTTGGCACAGGAAATCGGATGGACTTTCTCCATTCTTCTCTTTGTTAAATTATTTTTTGATACATTCGCTTCCCTAAAAAATTATTTCATCAAAAAAGAAACCTATTTTGACTATATCAAAAAGTTGGGTGTAAATCCGGCGGATATTGAACGGACGGTTGCGGGGATTGAATGATTTAATGATTGAATGCCTGCCTCATGACCGAAGGGAGGGAGGAGTGAATGCCTGCCTCATGACCGAAGGGAGGGAGGAGTGAATGCCTGCCTCATGACCGAAGGGAGGGAGGAGTGAATGCCTGCCTCATGACCGAAGGGAGGGAGGAGTGAATGAGTGAATGAGTGAATGACCCTTTGCGTTCCTTTGCGTGAACCTTTGCGAAACTTTGCGAGAAACAAATGGTAGAATGAGTCACGAGAATGCATAACATATAAAAATGAAAAAACTAATAGCCATAACAGGATTAGACGGAACGGGGAAAAGCACCCTGCTCAAACGACTTAAAGAGGTCTATTCTGAAGCCTATTTTGCTACGATTTGGGATTTATTTGCAGCCTCGGAGAACACCTCGCTTTTTCAGTCGAAAGAGGCTATTGATAAGTATATTTGTACCCTGACGCCCAACTCCCGACTCTTGTTTTTAATGCACGCTCTGCGATTCTCAACCGATAAAGCATTGGAAAGTGAGGCATCCGTGATTATCCTCGATGGCTACCTGTACAAATACCTCGCAAGCGAACTGGCACTGGGGGCAGACCGAACTTTGGCAAAGGCTTTATACAACTCCTTCCCTACCCCCGACCTGACAATTGAGCTAAAGACCAACATAGCAACCGCAGCCGATAGAAAGCAAAAATACTCCCATTATGAATGTGGGATAACCAATCGAAAAGGACGCGAAGCCTTCATCAACTTCCAAAACCGAATGGCGACCGAGTGGCAAAGGTGGCGACCTGAAAAATGCACCATCATCAACGCAAACACATCACCGGAATCCGTTTTCAAACAAGCAAAATCACTAATTGATGCGCTATAAAACAACACTTATCACAGGGCTGGATGGCTCCGGAAAAAGTACGATACTATCCAAATTATCCGCCTACGCAAAGCAAAATAATTTTGACATTGTACTGCTGCCGCAAATTGATACGCAAAAGATAACAGGAGACCTACCACTACTCAAAACGGCTAAATTCATCAACAACCTGAGCAGAGAATCCGACATACGAAAACTACCACAACTCAAAGCAATCGCCCTTTTTGCTTCTATGTTATTGTGCAAAAATATAACCCGTAACATCGTTGGCAATACCGACAAAAGGCTGTATTTCGAACGGCATCCGCTGATAGATACCGGCGTTTATGCCCGATTTTATGCCGAAAAACTGATACCCGAGTCCATCGACTCCGAAAAACTTCACGACCTCGACAGTCAATATGCGGAAGCATTGGACTACATCCTTCGACTATTGCCTAAGGATAGCCTAACACCCAAAGAAGGAAAGAGCAGCCAATTATTTCGGTTCATTTATCAGCACTTTCACATAGAGAAGCAAACCGAAATTGAAGACTTAAAAGCCCTATTCCAAATGGAACTCCCTGAAAAAATTTACTATCTCAAAGCCAGCCCGCAAATCCTCTATGACCGGATAAAAAAGAGAAAAGTATTGGAAGCACACGAATCGATACCCGTCTTTGAGCAATTGGGTATGGTCTATGACCATTTGTTTGAGGGCATCAACCGGAAATATCCCGGCAAAGTGACTACCGTCAATGCCAACGACATTAGAGAACTCGAAAAACTCCACCATCTTGAGCAATAATCGACTAAAAAAGGGACTCTTCGTGCTACTCGGAACGCTTTCGCTCGTGCTGGCGTACATCAGTGTCATCATGCCCGGCATCCCGGGAATTCCGTTTATCATTCTCACCGCCTGGTTTTATATGCGAAGTTCTGACCGTTTGTATAATTGGCTCATCAAGCGAAGTCTCCTCGGTAAGGTGCTGCGTAGATTTACCACCGGAAAAAACGTCACCAAATCCTTCAAATGGCTGGTTGTATCCCAACTTTGGGTCTCTATTACGGTTGCCTGCATTTATCTAATCAAACAAAATGAATACCGCATTATAGCCGTTGCTGCCGGAGTTTTGGTTAGTGTTTTGATTATGAAAATGAAGCGGGTGGATTATTTTTGACGGAGTACCTTTAACATCCTAAATGAATTACCCAACACCCGGTCAGAGAAGTCGTATTTCATCAATATACCCGCCGTCTCATAAAAGGCGACTCTCGTGATAACGTACTCCCGAATAGCATAAATATACGCAGCCTTGAAGGAGGCAATATCGACGCCCTCCCCATAGAGTGAAAGGTGGAAGTCGATATAAATCATCAATTGCTCTTGTGTGAAATTTTCCGGAAGGACAAAACTCAAAAACTCAACTATATCGCGATGAGGAATATTAATAACCGCCAATTCCCAATCATAAATACAGGGTCGCCCATCCTTCCGAATCGCGATATTTCTGGGATTGAAATCGTTGTGAATAATCGTTTTGGCAACTTGT
>JALVDO010000287.1 GCA_027008975.1 Saprospiraceae bacterium
CAACAAACAGGAGGGATAATCTTGTAATCATGGTGTTTCTTTTTCGACAAAGATAATGGTTTTTTGGTGAAATTGGTGAAAGTGGTGGAAGCGGTTGAATCGGTGAAAGCGGTGAAAGCGGGGCGGGCTTCAGCCCGCTAATAAGTACCGCGTGCTTCAGCGCGCGTACTTTGTTCTTTTGCCATCTTGTTTTGTGCTTTTGATTTTTTTTTGTATATTTGCGATGAGGAGGGGGATTTGTGTGATGTGTATTTTGGTTTTTAAACAAAATGTGGTTAAAATGTCTTTGTTCAAACAAAAGGGTGGTGGAGAGAGGGGGGGGAGGAGATTAGGGTGGAAGGTTGATTGGTTGAAACTTTTTGCAAGAGTTCTTGCTATTATTGCAGTCGGTTTTTTCGTTTGGGGTATATGTCTGTGGTTTGGTGGATGCCCCCACAATAATAAGAATATTGGCGATATAGGCGATTTTATCGGAGGTACTGCGGGTACTCTGGCAAATTTAGCTGCATTGCTTTACGTTATTCATTCGGTAAATGTGCAGCAAAAAGAGGCTGAGAAGAATTTTAAAATTCAGCAAAAAAGTTTAAAAGAGCAGAGAAGACAGGTTGAAATACAGCAAAAGCAAATTGAGCAAAATCAAAAAATACAACAGCAAGAGCAGTTCTCGCAGGTGTTTTTCAATTACCTGTCTTTCTTGCAGGGTATTGTTCATGAGATGGAGCATCAGTTTGATGGGAAAGTCTTTAGAGGGCATCATGTTTTTAGGGGGTATGCGAATCATATCGTTGAGAATTTGCGGGCCGGCAAAATTAAGGATCTTTTTGCAACAAAAGGCAGTGAGGACGGATATGAGATTTCTGCGGAAGCTCAAAAAGTCCTTCACAGATTTTTTGATGCCAATGGAACTGTCAGCTTTTATTTTTCGAACTTGTATGGCATCCTTTCCATGGTGGATCAAAGCCTTGGGGCAGTTATAGACGAGGCTGAGCAGGAAAAGTACATCCAGTTCATTGAGAATCAGCTTACCAACTATGCTAAATTGTTGCTGGCTATATATGCTCTGTGCAAATACGCTGAAAATGGCGTTCAGGAGTATATTGATGAGGATTTTTATAAAATCTTTGAAGAAAAGTTTGATAGTTTTTGGAAGGGAACGGTTCCTTCTTTTATGCTTCCTCCCAATGTGCATGTTTTTAAGCGTAAGCTTTTCAATAAATCGAAAGACCTATGAAAGATGCATTGATTCCTTATGCGGAACTTTTTAAAGAAGTCGTGCAAATAGACCCTTATCTGGCGTCTTTATCGGATCCTCTGCGTGATGAGGATATTTCGGAGGATGAGTATTTTGAAAACCTGTATGTTGAACGAGATGCACGGGAGGAAGTGCAAAAGGCTGTGCTGGAGTCTCAAGACAGATTGATTTGTCTGGTAGGGCCACGCGGAAGTGGCAAAAGTACCATTGCCAAGCGCATCCGAAGAGAGTTTGACAAGGATGATGCAGTTTTTTTTACTTTATATGATGTGCGCTATCGGAATATTAAGAATGATTTGAGTGACGAGAAAACGGCTTTGAAAAAGGTTCAGGATATCATTCGAGGTTTTTACTCGGCTGAATTAAGTTCTGTGGATAGTACAAATCTCGATTTACTGGACAGGCACTTGGCTTTTTTTATAGATGTTACGCTTCCGGAAAGCGATCGTCCTGCGGAGGTCTTTGGAGATTTTGCTGAAATAGCCAATGATGTTTTCTTGAGGATGGATGAGTATCGGTTTGAGTTGGCTGAAAAAATACAAAAAACAAAGGATGCAGATCGTTGGGATGTTGCTCTGAAAAAACAGGAGATTGAAAAGCTTGAAGAACAGCTCAGGAACTTAGATGTATATCGCTGGGTGAAAGCACAGAGAGCAAAGGGGAAGCATAAGTACTTGAGGAAGCTTTACAAGAAAGTAAAGAAAATTGCAGATTTGGTGCATCTTGCCTTTGCTCACAGGTACATCTTTCAAAAGAAATTTGTCGAAGAAGGCAAAAGAGTAACCCAAATTTTATGGTTTGACAACATAGACAACTTAAATGCAGCCGATCAGCGCATGTTGGTGGATGTCTTGCATGAATGTCAACGGGAACTACATCAGATTGCTGCTGTAGTGATTGCTGCAAGGGAGGAAAATGTCTTTTACGAGCCTCACGATTTTGATGCGGGAGCTCCGACTTTTCGCGCTATCATTTTTATAGACAATCCCCATGAGTTTGATGTGGATAGAGCAGAAGCTGTTAATTTGGGGATGACGCTCGATGATGACATTAAGGCCATTGTAGAAAAGCGCCTGGATTTTTTTCCGGCTTACTTCAAAAAGAAAAAACCTGACGAACACTTCGAATCCAAAACTTTTGAAGTGTTGAGACGGGTGGTTAAAGAAGTTGTTCTGAATGTTTTTGAGGAAGAAAAATTCCTGTATGTCGCTAACAACTCCCTGCGGGAGCTGCTGCCCATGTATGCAGACTTTACCCTTTTTCTGATAGAGAAGATAGAATGGTTGAAAAGTGGTAGGAAACTTTCTGAAAATGAAACACAATTGCCACCCAGTTTAACTGATCCCGATTTTTTCCGCGTGACTGAAGCACTGTACTGGTTGGCCTATGAAGAGGAGTATTTTGAATTTTACAATATGGTTGAGTATTGTGATAACCCGATTCTTCATGGGGATTGCGGTGTTGGAAAATCTCCCTGTTTCTTGCCCCACGTAGTTTTGACAGCCGTTTGGAATATGGTGAATAAAAAAAGAGCGGGGGGCCATCGGGCTGCTTTTACCAGCCCTAAATTAAAGCATGTCATTGCCCGGATTCGCAAGTTGGGTTTTGAAGAAGACGAAATTAAGCGCGTCCTCTTTAAACTGTACAGGCCTCAGGAAGGGAGAAGCCATTTTATCGTTATCGAGACGAAGAAACGCATTAGGTATCCGGAAGATATTGATCTGAACTTTAAAGTGCGCATTACCTCAAGAGGAATGGTTGCTTTGAATCGCGTTTTCAACTCCTTTGGCTACTTTTACGGCATGATCAAAAAGTTTCGGGAAGATTCTATTTATACTACTCCGGCTAACCGCCTAAATGATGGACAATTGTTTTTGAATTATGCGAAAAAAATGTATCTCTTGCATTTGAATGCCTTGAAAAGCATAAAGACCAATTCATACAAAAGTATGAATGATTGGTATGGCGGGTATTTGCAAGATTTTGGTATTTATGTTGATCCTAATATTACGAGAAGAGCAGACCCTTCCTCAGCTTATCGCATAGGGTCGCGATCCTATATTTTGTACTTTCCCTATCTGATGGAGTCCGTCTTGCCTTATTTTGATTATTCTCAGAGTCGCAGCATACATCGCAAGCTTAGTCTGCTACTGCAAAAATTCATGCAATACGTCAACCAACTCCGAGAAGGCGAAAACGTGGAGAGCTTTGAATTGCCGGATGGGGTGTGAGGAAAGTTGAGCGGGCTTTAGCCCGCTAATAAGTACCGCGTGCTTCAGCGCGCGAACGTGATGAACGTAACGAACGTAACGAACGTAACGAAC
>JALVDO010000288.1 GCA_027008975.1 Saprospiraceae bacterium
CTTCCCTCCTACCGTCGGGCAGCTTAGTACATCTGCTTGCCAATCTTCCCTCCTGCGTCGGGCAGCTTAGCAATCAGATGGATGAATGTAATGAATTTTTGTTTAAATTTGTTATTATTGTGAGAAATTGAAAATTATGTTCAAAGATAAAGTGAGGCCACCAATCAATTTCATTCCCACGTTACTACTTTTTTCCTTTTTGTGTACGCTGCCGGCCTGCGACAAATACCTCGACGTCAATGAAGACCCGACAAGGGTGCATGATGCAAATCTTGAACTGTTGTTGCCCACTGCAATCATATCCCTTAGCATGGCTCATTATTATTCGGGATATAGGACTTCATTTATGTCACATCAGGCTATTAACTATGCCGGGTACTCTAGGGAATTCACCAATAGTCAACTTTGGAGCAAGATTTATCTGGAGGGAATAAACAACATACATGTTCTGGTCGAGACAGCACTCACTCCCGGAGAAGAATATGCTCCGACCTATGCAGGCATCGGTAAAATCATCGAGGCAAATTATCTGAGCATCCTTACAGATACCTGGGAAAACATCCCGTATTCGGAAGCACTGCAAGGCTCTAAAATTATTAGACCCTCCTACGATACACAGGAGCAAGTCTATTCTGAAATCCAGCGATTATTAGACGAGAGTCTGGTATTACTCCGCGATAATGATTCACCTTTCAGGCCTCAGGAGGACGATATGGTCTATAGTGGGGACTTAGATAAATGGGTGAGATTAGCACACGCTTTGAAAGCACGCTATATGTTGCACCTGTCTAAAAAAACCATTGACTGGAATGCACTATTTCTCGAAATTGATGAGGGATTCACATCCAATAATGATAATTTTTTACTGAATCATACGGGTACGCGGGATATTAATCCGTGGACAGCACAATCTCGTCCTCTTGAAGGCGTCCAGCAATTTTATATATCCTCCTATTTCGTCAATCTCATGAATGGAACGCTTTATAATATATGGGATCCTAGACTACCCATCATCGCTACGCTACAATCCGGCCAAACGGAGTACCATGGAACAGACCTTTTTGAGCCCTGGTCAGGCACAGTCGATTTTGATATTGATAGTTGGTATGGAAGATTGGATGCCCCCTCATTAATGATGACGTATTCCGAGTTAAAATTCATCGAAGCAGAAGCAGCCTTGCATGTCAACGATACACAAAGAGCCACAGCGGCTTATTTTGAGGGCATTGATTCCAATATGGATATGCTCGGCGTGGCGGAAGAAGATAAAATAGCTTATCTGAATGCTCCCGAAATCAGCACCGTCGATATGGAACATATTATGACTCAAAAATTTCTTGCTTTATTTCTCCACCACGAAATATGGACGGATATGCGCCGACTCGACTTTGACCCTACCATCTTTAAAGGTTTTGAGGAGCCTGACATCAATGGTCAGAATACACCTGCACAACGAGCGCTTTACCCCAAAAGCGAGAGGATGCATAACTTTGACAATGTCACTGCCAATCAAAAGGGATTTGCAGAGCCAATGTGGTTTGCGCAGTGATGGTAGGTAATTGCAATGGTAGTAATGGCTAAAAATGTAACAGAAGGCTAATTTTTTTTAACTTTACAGTCTGAATCTGCATAATTTTGAAATTTCTATACACCTAACTTATATAATGACATCAAAATTGAGGGCGATTGTACTCTTGGGCTGCTGCCTGTTTTTCTCTATCAATATGAGTGGCCAGATTGACTCTTCGGAACTTCGTGCACAGGTTGACAGCCTGTTCAAAATGGAATTACTCCCAGAAAACTTCCCTTTTGCCCAACGGTTAAAAAAGAAATTGGAAGCAAATAACGACCTCCGACAACAGGGGCGGATTTTGGTATGGATAGGAAGGTATTACCGCATTCAGGAGGATTATTCTAGTGCTTTGGAAGCTTTCTTCCAACAAAACCGCATAGCCAATCTAACAGAAGACAGTACATTGCTTTGTAAGTCAAAAGCAGACGTGGCAGTCGTGTACAGAGCAATGAATAAACCGGAAAAAGCATTATCCTACCTTGATGAAGCACTACAATTGGCCAACCGGCTTCATCTGGAAAAGGAGAAAGCGCAGATTTATAACGAATATGGCATACTGCACATAAAAGCGGGGCGTTTTGAGAAAGCGCTGCAATATTTGCAAAAAGCAAAAGCCTTAATTGCCAACTCCAAAGTCCTTCAAAATGTTTTTGCCGTAGAAGCCAACCTCGGTATCGCTTATGTCTATACAAACCAGCCCGAAAAAGGATTAAAGACCTTCTTTGAATTTTATGAAAGAAAAAGAGAAGTTAGGGACTCTTTAGCATTCTCTCCCAACCTTGGCAATATCGCATTTGCTTATGAGAAAATGGGCAAAAAAAAGCTGGCATTGATGTATTATGATTCCTCGATATACTATGCCAATAAATTCCATCAAAATAGGGAGGCTTCCGTTACCTATCTGGATTTATCGAACTTCTATACAGAAATGAATAACCCCAAAAAGGCTTTTGATGCCTATAAAAAATATCACCAATTCGAAAAAGCAGCCATTTCGGAAGCTACGCAGAAACGAATTTCAAAATTGGAGGTGGCTTTTGAAACGGAAAAGAAAGAAAGAGAACTCAAATTAGCGCAAAGCAAAATCAAAGAACTCGATTACTTATCCAAAATACGCTTTCAACGAATACTTCTGGTACTCGGTGGACTAATCGCCCTACTCATCTTAATCATCGTCTTCTACTTTAGACAAAAAGAAAAATTAAAGCGTATCGAAACCGAAGAGAAACTGGTCATCGCCGAACTGGAAAGTGCTCAACTAAAAGCCAAAAGCCTAAGACAGAAACTCGAAAACAAAAAAGCAGACCTAACAACCATCTCCCTCTCCATTGATAAAGAAAACCAATTCTACACAACGCTCATATCTCAACTAGAAGCCCTAAAAGCCAAACTGCCACCTAGCCTTCGAAAAGAATGTGAAAACACCATACATTTCTGTAATGCCAATTTCGGTGTGAATGAAAAACTTTTATCTCATCAGGAAAACATTGATAAAATCAACCACGCCTTTTTCCAAAAGCTCGAAAAAAAACACGGCAAACTCTCTTCCAACGAAAAATATCTCGCGGGCTCCTTCCGGCTTGGATTATCCAACAAAGAAGTCGCTATTCAAAAGGGCATTTCAGTCAGCGCCGTCAAAATGGGACGTTATCGCCTGCGCAAAAAACTCCAACTCGACGAGGATATGGATTTGGTAGCTTATTTGCAGGGGATTTAAAGAAAAGCCTTGCCCTTCGGGACAAGGCTTTTCCGATTTCACTCCAACACAACTACCCCATTCTGCATATATCTATCGCTAACGGCATGGTAGATATAAGTCCCATTGGGTAGGTTTTTCATATCAATTTGTCCTTTGCCGCCCTGTATTTCATTGTGTAAAACCTGCTTGCCATTCACGTCATAAATGTCAACTTTGTAATCGACTTTCAAGCCACTTTCAAAGGTCAGCAGTCGATTACCACTCAGAGGGTTGGGATATACGATGATATTTTCGGGC
>JALVDO010000289.1 GCA_027008975.1 Saprospiraceae bacterium
CATCATAGAGCAGTGGTTTTTTGATATTGGTAAGTTGCCTTTGGAAAAAACCGAGCGTCAATTTTACATTTTTCGCTCCAGCGTAATGAAGAAGGTTTATGATACCTACCCGACATTGACAGACGATTTCTATATCGCATCCCTCTCTTCTAAGACGATTGTCTATAAAGGTCTGCTGACAGCCACCCAATTGCGCCAATATTTTCTCGACTTGCAGGATTTGGATTTCACCTCTTCGGTTGCCGTCATTCATAGCCGGTTTTCGACCAACACCATTCCCAAATGGAAACTGGCACAACCCTTTCGCAACATTGCACACAATGGAGAAATCAATACGATTCAGGGGAATATCAATTGGTGGATAGCGGGCGAGCGCCATCTTGACAAAAGCGAGATACCGGAGATAAAACACATCACACCGCTTTGTGACCCCTACCTGTCAGACTCAGGGAATTTTGATAATGTGGTGGACTTTCTACTCAACTTCTCCAATCGTTCTATCCCTCACAGCCTGATGATGATGATACCTGAAGCCTGGCAAAATGACGATAATATGCCGGCGTACAAAAAGGCATTTTACCAATACCACGAAGCCATCCTTGAGCCTTGGGAAGGACCGGCATCCATCTGCTTTACCGATGGTACATTGGTAGGAGCCATTCTCGATCGCAATGGTTTGCGTCCTTCGCGTTATCTTGTGACCTCCGATGACCTGCTCGTTGTGGCGAGCGAAGCGGGCACGATTCCCATTCGTCCCGAAACCATCGTTTACAAGGGGCGCCTCGAACCCGGGAAAATACTTGTTGCCGATTTGGAAAAAGGTTGTATCATTTCAGATGAAGAGGTAAAAAGAACCATTTGTCAAAGGAAACCATACGCTAAATGGCTGGATGAAAATGCTGTTCAGATTGAGGATTTGCCCGACAAAAAAACAACACCCGAAAAGCGCCTGCCGTTGCGACAACAGCAACTGGCTTTCGGGCTTAGCCTTGAAGATGAAAAATTGATTTTGAGCGCAATGATGGAAAATGCCAAAGAGCCACTCGGTTCTATGGGAACGGATATCCCGCTCGCCATTCTTTCTAAGAAGAACCAACACCCTGCCAATTATTTCAAGCAGCAGTTCGCACAGGTGACCAATCCTCCTATTGATTCCCTCAGGGAAAAATACTACATGAGTCTCTCTACCGTCATTGGTGGCGGCAGTCAAATCCTCCATCCGGGAGCCGAACAGGCATGTGTCATCCGTACCGATTCCCCGATATTAACCCGGCAAATGCTTGCAAATATCACCCTTACGGAAAATCCTGCATTTCGCTCTACAACCATTAACGCCACCTACAAAAAAGGCGCCTCTATGGAGGACGCAATTGAAGATATTTGTCAAAAAGCCATCCGGCGTGTCAATCGAGGCAATAGGATTTTGGTTTTGACCAATCGGAATATTTCGGTAGATATTTGCCCTATTCCAACCCTTTTAATCGCCGGTGCCGTTCATCATCGCCTCATCGAAAAGGGGCTTCGAAAGGAGACGGCTTTGGTCATTGATGCGGGGGATGTGTGGGAAACGCACCATGCTGCCATTCTTTTGTCCTACGGAGCAGATTTGATTTGCCCATACATCGCATTTAGTAGTGTGGTCGCTTTGGCAAAAAAGAAAAATATCGCCCCCTCTACTGCAAAAAACAACTACCGCAAAGCATTGGAAAAGGGCATTTTAAAAATCATGTCGAAGCTCGGCATCGCCACGCTGGCTTCCTACAAAGGAGCGCAGACTTTTGAGGCACTCGGCATTGCCGCGGAAGTTATTGATAAATGCTTCAAAGGGACGGTATCTCGCATCGGTGGCATGGGATTTTCTGACCTGCAAAAGGAGAATGAATTGCGCCATGATGCAGCATTTGAAAATCGAAAAAACAGCCTTCCTCATCAAGGTGTTTACCAATGGCGACGTACGGGTGAATACCACCTTTTTAATCCCTCGACTATACATTTGTTACAATACTCCACTTCCACCAATCAGTATTCCGTTTACAAACAATTTGCAGAAGAAATTGATGATTTGGAAAAAAATGGAGCCACGCTCCGAAGCTTTATCCGAATCAAAAAAAATAGCAATTCCATTCCTATCGAAGAGGTGGAAAGCCGCTCGTCAATCTTGAAGCGATTTGCCTCCGGAGCTATGTCGTTTGGCTCTATTAGCCATGAAGCACACACCACCCTTGCCATTGCGATGAACCGCATTGGCGGCAAGAGTAATTCCGGTGAAGGTGGGGAAGATTCCGCCCGCTTTGTTCCACTTCCAAATGGTGACTCCATGCGCTCTGCCATCAAGCAGGTTGCTTCGGGGCGTTTTGGTGTCAATATCAATTATTTGACCAATGCCGATGAGTTGCAAATCAAAATTGCACAGGGAGCTAAGCCCGGAGAAGGCGGACAACTACCAGGCCATAAGGTCAACGAAACGATTGCGCAGGTTCGGAATTCTACGCCCGGAGTTGGTCTGATTTCGCCGCCCCCTCACCACGATATTTACTCGATTGAAGACCTGGCACAGTTGATTTTTGATCTAAAAAATGCCAATCGAAAAGCTCGTATCAGCGTCAAGCTGGTCGCTAAATCCGGTGTAGGTGTTATCGCGTCGGGTGTGACCAAAGCACACGCCGACCACATCCTGATTTCGGGTTACGATGGCGGTACGGGAGCTTCACCGCTTAGCTCGGTCCGGCACGCGGGAATACCATGGGAAATCGGACTTTCCGAGACCCACCAAACACTCATCAAAAACGGGCTACGCGATCGCGTTGTCCTTCAGGCAGACGGGCAGATACGGACGGGGCGCGACTTGGCAATTGCTACAATGCTGGGGGCGGAAGAGTGGGGAATCGCCACAGCAGCACTCGTCGTACAGGGTTGTGTATTGATGCGCAAATGTCACTCCAATACCTGCCCTGTCGGCATTGCCACCCAAGATGAAAAATTGCGAAATAAATTTACCGGCAAGGTCGAACACATTATCAATTATTTTCACTTCCTCGCCGATCACCTTCGTGAAATAATGGCATCACTCGGAGTGAAAACGGTCAATGAACTGGTCGGGCGTACCGATTTACTCGAAATCCGAGGTACAGAAAAGCATTGGAAAACGCAGACTCTCGACCTCTCGCCGCTTTTGTTCCGGCAACCCAATATGTACAACAATACCAATTATGCCACCAAAAAGCAAAATCACGGACTTCAATCGGTTTTAGACCGGAAATTGATAACGCAGGCAAGACAGGAAATCGCCTCCAATACAAAGTTTACCGGCCTGTTATCCATTAGCAGTACAGACCGGACAACCGGAGCGATTTTATCCAATGAAATCACCAAAAGGTATGGGGAAGCGGGGATGCCGGAAGGAAGCCTGAGGTTTCATTTCACGGGATCTGCCGGGCAAAGTTTTGGAGCATTTGGCGCCAGGGGAATTTTCTTTCACCTCGAAGGAGAAGCCAATGATTATTTCGGCAAGGGGCTGAGTGGTGCGGTACTCGCTGTAAATCCACCCCCCAAAACCGTA
>JALVDO010000290.1 GCA_027008975.1 Saprospiraceae bacterium
TTTGAGTCATAGAAAATAAATTTCTCTCAAGAATAAGGTATTTATCATAAAAAAAATAGAACATCAAAAGCGGTACTAAGAGTGATATTGTAATAATCATAATTTTAAATTTTGATGTCGTTCGACAACATATTAGGTGCGTTTTTTATTGGTTTCCAACAAAAAAGTTTTTTGACAATCCGTATTTTATCCGTTATTCCTTATGCCACTACACGAGAAGATTGTTTATATTTTTGCTGGAAAATGGGTGCAGACTTTAGTACAGACTTTAGTACACGACAAGGTCATGTGTCATACTTCTCATTGAATATCCCCGAGCTGACGTATTGAATTCGGAAGGCTGGAGGAAACCTACCTTTCTTATAGTCAGGAGGCAGGCAGCCTCCCGAAAATCCTTTCGGCATTTCTCATTGAATATCCCCGAGCTGATGCACTCCCCTCACACTCGATGCTTAATAATCGCACTTACTACTTCCGGATTCAACAATGTCGAGATGTCACCGAGGTTGTCCAATTCATCAGCGGCGACTTTGCGGAGTATTCTACGCATGATTTTACCACTTCTCGTCTTCGGCAAACTCGGGACGAACTGGATTTTGTCACACTTTGCTATCGGACCAATATTTTTGGCTATTAGGTCATTGATTTCCTTGCGTAAAGCATCATTGCCATCTACGCCTTCGTGTAGAATGATATAAGCGTAAAGCGCATTCCCTTTTATATCGTGCGGAAATCCTACGATGGCGGATTCTACCACAGCATCATGCTGGTTGATGACATTCTCGATTGGAGCGGTACCCAGATTGTGCCCCGATACGATGATGACATCATCTACACGTCCGGTAATGCGATAAAAGCCTTTCTCGTCGCGCAAAGCGCCATCTCCTGTAAAGTATTTATTGGTGAAGGCTGAGAAATAAGTATCTTTATAGCGTTGATGGTCTCCATAAATCGTCCTGGCAATGGATGGCCAGGGGAACTGTATGGCTAATTTACCCTGTGCAGGGCTACCCGTCACGGGTGCTCCTTCGTCGTCTAACAATACCGGTTGGATGCCCGGTAACGGCAAAGTTGCAAAGGTAGGCTTCTGAGGTGTGACACCAGCAAGGGAGGAAATCATAATTCCTCCGGTCTCTGTTTGCCACCAGGTATCCACGATGGGTGCCTTTCCGTGTCCGATATGTTTATCATACCAATGCCAGGCTTCTTCATTGATAGGTTCGCCGACCGTTCCCAATACCTTGATAGAAGACAAGTCGTGTTTCTCGACTACTTCCAACGGAAATTTTTCCAATGCCCGAATAGCTGTGGGTGCAGTATAAAACTGAGTTACCTTGTACTTCTCCACTACTTCCCAAAATCTACCGGCATCAGGATAGGTCGGGATGCCTTCAAACATCACCGTGGTAGCTCCCTGTGCCAATGGTCCGTAGACGATGTAAGAGTGTCCGGTAATCCAACCAATATCTGCTGTACACCAGTAGATGTCATCCTCTTCGTATTGGAATACATTTTGGAAGGTATAGGCGGTATAGACCATATATCCCCCGCAAGTGTGCACCATTCCCTTGGGCTTGCCCGTCGAGCCGGAGGTGTAAAGTATGAATAACATATCTTCGGCATCCATTTCCTCCGCAGGACAATTGTTATCCACTTTTTCCAATTCCTCGTGCCACCATTTATCACGGCCATCTTGCATAGTGACTGCCCCTCCCGTTCTTTTTAGGATGATAGCCGTCTCAATGGAAGGGGTTTCTTTCAATGCTTCATCCGCGATGGTCTTCAATTCGATGGTCTTATTCCCCCTGAAACTACCATCGGAGGTCAGCAATATCTTACACTGAGCGTCTTTGATTCTACTGGCAAGGGCGACAGAAGAAAAGCCTGCGAATACTACCGAGTGTACCGCGCCAATCCTTGCACAGGCAAGTACGGCGATTGCTAATTCCGGCACCATAGGCAGATAGATGCAAACGCGGTCTCCTTTGGCAACTCCGTTATTTTTCAAGACATTGGCAAACTGAGAAACCTGCTCGTGTAGTTGTTTGTAGGTAAGATGAACCGCCGCTTCGTTCGGGTCGTTAGGCTCCCAAATAATGGCTGTTTTATCACCCCTTGTTTCGAGATGCCTATCCAGGCAATTTTCAGTAATATTTAGCTTTGCGCCTTGGAACCACTTCACTTC
Organism: Saprospiraceae bacterium; assembly: GCA_027008975.1. Taxonomy (GTDB): domain Bacteria; phylum Bacteroidota; class Bacteroidia; order Chitinophagales; family Saprospiraceae; genus JALVDO01. The sequence goes on from JALVDO010000290.1 coordinate 2,186, forward strand.
CGGCTTGGTGAAATCCCACTCGAGTACCTTATCCCACTTTTTCTTCCATTGAAAATTTTCTGCAATTTCAGCCCAAAAAGCTTCAGGCTGTTGAATACTTTTTTGATAACTATCCCTGTATTCGGTTAAAGTCTTTATTTTAAATGCCATCTGTAATAGGTTTTAATATTCTTAATGAACATGCGCCTCCCCCGCATTGGAGGGAATCCGAATGTTCTCTACAATCTCCTGAACCCCACTTGGAGGAGGAGGTGTAAATTTAGAAATAATTACAGAAACGACAAAATTAATTATCATAGCAACTGTACCAAATCCTTCAGGTGAAATACCCCACCACCAATCGTCCTTTCCACCTCCACCAAACCAACCGAATTTGAACCGCAACATATAGTATAACATCAGCAAGATACCGACGACCATACCGGCAATGGCCCCCTCTTTATTCATCCGTTTGTTGAATATCCCAAGGATGATGGCAGGGAAAAAGGATGCGGCGGCCAATCCAAATGCCAACGCCACCGTCGCTGCGACAAAATCAGGTGGGTTGATACCAAAATAACCGGCGATTACCACTGCTACCACCGCTGAAATACGAGCAGCGACCAATTCTCCTTTATCGGTAATATTGGGATTAATCATCTTCTTTATCAAATCATGGGAGACAGAAGAAGAAATGACTAATAACAAACCCGCTGCCGTTGATAATGCAGCCGCCAATCCTCCGGCTGCTACCAAGGCTATCACCCAATTAGGTAATTTGGCTATCTCCGGATTGGCCAACACCATAATATCTCTATCGACTTTTAGTTCATTTATTTCAGGGTCAGCGACATATTGTACCCGACCGTCCTGATTTTTGTCCGTGAAAGTCAGTAAGCCCGTCGTCTCCCAATTGTGAAACCATTCCGGCATCTCCTTATAGGGCTTGTCACTGACCGTCTGGATGAGGTTCGTTCGCGCGAATACGGCAATAGCAGGAGCAGTAGTGTATAGGATGGCAATAAACAATAGTGCCCAGCCTGCTGATTTCCGTGCATCACTTACTCTCCTCACCGTAAAGAACCGAACAATCACATGCGGCAATCCCGCCGTGCCGACCATAAGTGCTGCCGTAATAAAAAACACATCAATAGTGCTTTTGCTACCGGTGGTATATTCGTGAAAGCCAAGTGCTTTTTGGAGCCCATCCAACTTGTCCAATAAATAAACACCATCGGTTCCGGTACTGCCAAAACCCAACTGTGGGATCGGATTGTCCGTCATCTGTATTGATATAAAAATAGCCGGCACCATAAAGGCAAAAATCAAGACGCAATACTGCGCCACCTGCGTGTAGGTAATTCCCTTCATACCGCCGAGCACCGCATAA
>JALVDO010000291.1 GCA_027008975.1 Saprospiraceae bacterium
AAGGTAAAATTTAAAAGGTAAAATGATAAAGTGTGATTTGATGTTTAGAGCGATATCCACTTTACGAAGATTAAAGGGCTAGCGCCCTTGGTAGAGGATGTATTTATGTATCGGATGTCTATATGTTATCAGGGGCGTAGCCCTAATATCTTCGTAACAACGAGTAGCAATGGATTAATTAGGGGCGTAGCCCTGTAATCTTAAGCGTAAAGATATGGCAAATGCTCCCATATTACAAGCTTACATTATGAGGTGGCAAGTAGTTGCAAATTTTTAATTTAAAAGGTAAAAGTGAGCTATTTTTTAATAACTTGGATAATAAAATTAAAAAATCACAAAGTAAGAACAATTCAATAAGATGAAGAAGACAACCATTAAGGTACTTGGTATGTTGCTGATTTTCCTTTTGGGTTCAGCAACCACGATTGACAATAATAGCAACAGGCATTTTGAGATATTAAAAAATCTGGAAATTTTCTCCAATCTCTACAAGGAAGTGAACACCTATTATGTAGATGAAATCGACCCGGGCCAGTTTATGAGGACGGGAATCGACGCCATGGTAAAATCTCTGGACCCTTACACCAATTATTATTCAGAAGCAGACATCGAGGGCTATCGAATCATGACGGAGGGTAAATACCACGGTATCGGAGCTAAAAGTGACATTATAGATGGTTATGTGACCATTATGGGACTCAATAAAGACCAGCCGGCAGATAAAGCCGGGCTGAAAGTCGGTGACCAGATACTCGAGGTGGATGGTAAAGATGCCAAAGGCAAGACGATGGACGAATTCAATCAGATTGCCCGGGGTTTTCCCGGCACGACAATGCACCTGAAAATAAAAAGAGAAGGCGAGGTACGTCCCTTGGACATTGAATTAGTAAGAGAGGAGGTTAAGGTCGAAAATGTGCCCTTTCACGGTATCATTGGCAATGATGATATTGCCTATATTAGCCTGACGACTTTCACACGAGATGCAGGTAAAAATATCGAAACAGCAATCAAAGACCTGAGAAAGAAAAACGACCATTTGAAAGGTATCGTCCTTGACCTTCGGGATAATGGTGGAGGATTGCTCAACGAGGCAGTCAATATCGTTAACCTCTTTGTTCCCAAAGGTGAAATTGTCGTATCAACACGGGGGAAAATAAAAGAGTGGAACCGCGACTTTAAGACGGCAAAACCTCCTTATGATCTGGATATTCCCGTGACAGTCTTAATCAACGGGCGGTCTGCTTCGGCCTCAGAAATCGTCTCCGGTGTCATGCAGGATTACGATAGAGGAGTGCTCATCGGACGCCAATCTTATGGAAAAGGGCTGGTGCAAAATACCATGGATATTGGCTACAACTCAAAGGTGAAAGTAACTACCGCAAAATACTACATCCCAAGTCAGCGCTGCATTCAGGCGATAGAGTACAAAAACGGAGAGCCCGTCCATATTCCCGAAGATCAAAGAATGCCTTTCAAAACGCGAAATGGCAGAACGGTATATGATGGCGGCGGAATCAAACCGGATGTCCTTGTCGATTCGGGTATGAGTTCTAAGATTGTCAAAAGCCTGATTAAAGACCACCAGATATTTAAGTTTGTCACCAATTATTGTAGTCAGGGCTTAGTAATTAATGATATTGAGAACTATCATTTTACGGATTTTGATGCCTTTATGTCCTTTTTAGAAAGAGAAAACTTCGACTTCAACCTCGACAGTGATCAGTCATTGACCAAATTCAAGGAACAGGCAAAGGAAGATGGGTTTGAATTGGGCGGAGCACTTTCCAATCTGGAAAAAGAGATTATTGATGCGAAGAAAAGAGAAATATTAAAATACAAATCCACCATCATTAACTTAATCGAAAAGGATATTGCCGGACGGTACTTCTACGAAGAAGGTAAGATTAAAATGGGACTAAGGAATGACGAAGAAGTGAAAAAGGCAATTGAAATCCTACACGACTCGGCTACTTACAATCGGCTACTGGGAAAATAAGGGCAGCACAGCAACATGGAAAAAGATATTCAATCCTTTGTGGGGGCACTTTCCTCCGTCCTCGATAATCGTACCTTTATCAGGATGACGATGGGTCATTACAAAGGTTCTGAAAAGGACTTGAAAAAGATAATCGTCAAACCTATTATCATCAAGAAAGGAGCGCGATTGAGTTTTACCTACCGATATCAAAGGAAGGATATTGTCAAAAATTACCCTTACGGTGAAGCATTGGATATGATTACTCAAATGCTTGGGAACGACTTCCATGCTGCTGCGCTCTTTAGCACCGAAAACGACTGGCAGCTCAACTCTAATAAAGGGAAATACTCCCTGGTAAAATCTCCTCCATCAGAACTAAAACCACCGATACTTTCGCACGATAAACAGAAAAAAAGACTTATACAATCCGAGGGAAAAAAATACCTATACGACCTACGGATAACCAACGAAAAAGGGACTGTTTATAAAAATGCACAGGACAAATACCGCCAGATAAATCGCTATATCGAAACGCTACGCAAACCACTTGAAAAAGTCAGTAATCGGCAGCAAATCAGCGTAGTCGATATGGGAGCCGGTAAGGGGTATTTGACGTTTGCTCTATACGATTACCTGACCAATGAGATGAAAATGGACGCAACCGTCACCGGCATCGAATACAGGCAGGAGTTGGTAGATTTGTGCAACGACATCGCCCGCGGTTCCCAATTTAAAGGGCTCTCGTTCCGACAGGGAACAATTGAAGACAGCAAAATTGTTACCGTAGATATATTAATAGCCCTTCACGCCTGTGATACTGCGACCGATGAGGCCATCTACAAAGGCATCACCACCGGCGCCGAATTGATTGTCGTCGCCCCCTGCTGCCATCATCAAATAAGGCAGGAGATGGAAAAAACCAGAGTCAAAAACGACCTTGCTTTCCTCCTGAAATACGGCATCTTTTTAGAACGTCAGGCAGAGATGGTCACGGACGGTATCCGGGCACTCGTCTTGGAATACTTTGGTTATTCTACCAGGGTTTTTGAGTTTATTTCGGATGCACATACCCCCAAAAACGTATTGGTCGTAGGGACAAAAAACAAAAATATCACCCTGCATTCCCAAAAGATTTTACAACAGTTGCAAGCCATAAAAGAATACTTTGGCATTGGAATATTTTATTTGGAGAAGTTGTTGGGGTAAGTTCAGAGCCATCTTCAAAGGGAAAAAGGGAGTAAATAATACGGTTCGGTTTGCCTAGAAGAGATTCAATGTATTCTTTACTTTGTCCCTTCGTACAACCAAAATGTATTGGAAAATACTCCTTTATTTGTGCCGCTGACAAGTCTGGAAAATGGCTTAATTCCTTCTTCACAAATGGCATATATTCGATTAACTTCAAGGGCATATTCCTCACTTTTTTTATACCATCCAATTTTCTCCCTTTGATTTTGATATTCGATTTCATTGGTATCAATTAGCATTTTTGGCATGACTAATCGGGCTTGCGTTTATCTCTGTTTTTCTTACTTATGCGATTTCCGGATTTTTTTGTAGGTTTGTCGTATGCTT
>JALVDO010000292.1 GCA_027008975.1 Saprospiraceae bacterium
CTTTCCGAACTCAATCAGGAAGGGGCGACCATCATCATGGTGACACACTCCGAGCGGGATGCGAGTTTCGCACATCGCACCATTAATCTGTTGGATGGAGAGGTCATCATGGAAAAAAATTGAAACTACTTACCTTGAGAGGGAGAGGGAACACAGATGACACGGATTGAACGGATCAGAACGGATTTTTCTAGCAGAACAGTTAGTTTTTAATCCATTCGGAGGCGCGTGTCCGTATGGATACCTGCCCGGGTTTTGTTTTTGCTTGCGCAAAAAGGTGGATAAATTTAACTCTATAGTTACTTACCATTTAACATTAACTCACTTTGGTCGTCAGACCAAAAAATCCGTGTGAAATAGTGCGTTGATGGTGTAAATCAGTGTAAATCCGCACCGGTACGCGCCCGTATGGGTTCAATCCGTTCAATCTGTGTTCCCCTTATCACCATATTGCAAACATAAAGTATGAGGGTGTAAGTAGTTAAAAAAAATTAATCAAGTATGAAATTAAAATCAATCTATAAAAGCATCACCAAATATCCCTTGTCAACCTCTTTGAATGTATTGAGCCTGGTCATTGCTTTTTCGGGGATAATAACACTATTGCTGTACGTCTCCTATGAGAATAGCTTTGATAAATACAACAAAAATTATGAGCGGGTTTACAAAGTTACTGTCGGAAAGGATGGGGCATCTGTCCCGGCTGTTATGGCATCCGTTATCAGGGAAAACCTGCCCCATGTGGAGGCAATCAGCCCGTTATGGCACACACGGAGGCTGGTTTCGATTCCCAAAGTTGATGAAAAAGCGGCAGTTTTCAGCACTAGTGGTTTTTTTGCAGAAAATGATATTCTTGATATTTTTACGTTCAATTTTATCTACGGCAATCGGGAAAATGCTTTGACCCTGCCCAACACCATTGTATTGACCCAAAGCCTTGCCACCAAACTGTTTGGCGATAAAGATCCCCTTGGGCAGACCGTTAACCTACAGGATGAGGCCTATACCTGCACCGCCGTTGTCGCTGATTTTCCCGATAATTCATCCATTAGTGCTGATTTTATCACGTCATTTGTGACCTACTCACAAGATCCTGACCATTGGACAAACAGTTGGGAAGAATGGAGCTTTAGGATTTTCCTGAAAATTGATAATACAGAAAACTACTCCACCGTGTTAGCCAACCTCAATGGCATCAAAGAATTAAACGATCATATCAGAGATGATGAATTGAACGAGTCGAAGAATTCTCTGTTTTTACTTCCGCTAAAAGAACTACACTTTGGCACGGACGGACAATACAAATCCACCAACCGGATACTGTTAGATGTATTGGTATTATTGGCAATCATACTGGCGATAATGGGAATGGTCAATTTTATTAATTTAATGACTTCACAGGCGATGCAAAGGGCAAAGGTCTTCTCCATCAAAAATGTACTGGGCGCTTCACGGGGACAGGTCGTTTCCCGAATTATCTTTGAGTCTGTTGCGATTTCATTGTTTGCATTGGCCATCGCATTAATACTACACAGCGTATTGTCTCCCATGCTGGAAAATGTATTGCAAATCAAAGGGCTCGCTTTCTACAATCGGGAAAGCTGGTACTTTCGCTTTGTATTTATGGCTGTTGTTTTTGGACTAATCGCCGGTTTTTATCCGGCAAAATTCATTACGTCAGTGGATGTTGCCCAGTCTATAAAAGGTGGTATTCTTTTTTCCGGCAAGGGCAAAACAATCAGAAACCTGCTGCTGTTGATACAGTTTTCTTTCACCATTCTACTGATTATCGGTGCGATTGCCATCGAAAAGCAAATTGACTATTGGCAAAATTTTGACACTGGTATTCAGGAAGAAAACATCATCTATCTGCCGACAACGGATGCCATTCGCAAACACGAAGATGCCTTCACGCGGGAGGTGTTGAGTAACCCGAATATACAGGAATACTGCTATGCACAATTCGTCCCCGGCAATGTAGGTATGGGGTGGGGAAGAACCGTTGGTAAGCAACAAATTTCCCTGTGGGTATGGCCGGTTGACGAGCGCTTTATCGACTTCTTTGGGGTGCAAATTGAAGACGGACGCAAGTTCTCCTCCAACCTCGAAGCCGATAAAAATAACTTCATTCTCAATCGAGCCGCTGTCACGGAATTCCAATGGCAAAAACCGACAGAACGCATCATTCCCGGCTTTGGTTTTGAGGGACAGGTAATTGGTGTTTGTAAGGATTTTAATTACGCGACCCTGAAAAATAAAATCCAGCCCATGGCACTTTGGCTGACCGACGAACGACACAATATCTTCTTTGTGAAAGCCGGCAAAAAACATATAAAAGGCATCATTGCACACCTGAAAGACAGTTGGTACAAATTTGAGAAAAAGGCTGATTTTGATTATCACTTCCTCGACCAATTCTCCGAAAGGCTGTACGAAAAGGAAGAGCGAATTGCCCATTTTATCGAGTTCGTTGCTCTTTGGAGTATTTTATTATCACTTACCGGACTGCTAGGGCTCGCCCTCTTCATGGCACGGCAACGCACCAAAGAGATAGGTATCCGGCGTGCCAACGGAGCGACCATTACCGAAATAATCATTATGCTAAACAAATCCTTCCTGAGGTGGATTTTACTGGCTTTCGTTATCGCGACGCCCATTGCATACTACGCCATCAATAAATGGATGGAAAATTTTGCCTATAAAATGCCCCTTAGCTGGTGGATATTTGCATTGGCAGGAGGGACGACGTTAATCGTGGCGATAGTCGCGGTTAGCCTACAGACGTTTCGTGTAGCAGCAGGGGATGTAGTGGAGGCTTTACGGTGGGAGTAAGTACTGTAGATGAGTGGTGGAACCCACCACTCATCCATTCTTTCACTTCTGCTTCTTAATAACAATTCGACTCTCCCTACTCAATGGAAAACCATTTTGGTCTTCATACATTTCGAGGCACTTTTTTAGAACCTCCTTCGGTTGTTTTTTGCCGTTGATGATTAATGCCTTTTTTGAAAGTCTCACCTTGTATTTTTTGGCATCCTTGATGTATCCTTCGGCAATGAGATAGCCTATCCAGGTGCTTGGATGACACCGGCTCAGCGAAACAGATGCCTCCTTCATCCCACGATTAGCCCTGAGCAAATCACGTTCCGCCCGTTCCAAATCCCGTTTGGCTCTCTCTAGATCTCTTCTATTTCGCAGGTTGAGTTCGATTTTCTGCTCCTCCAGTCTCAGGGATGCTTCGTTCATACTTTTCTTTGCTATTTCGAAACTTGCCATTGCTTCGGACTGAATGCTGTCAAAGTTTAGTTTATCTATTTCGAACTGGCTTTCTTCAATGACTTTTAGATAGTCATCAGAGGAAGGCATATTTTTCATTATGATGGAATCTGCCGATAGTAAGAACTCTCCCTCATCGTTTACAAAAATACTGCGATCTCCATCACCAAAATACACATCCGCATTTATGGTGTGCCCTTCGTCGGTGTCAATGATAACTTTTAGAGGTTCCTCTCCAGGATAAACGGACTCCTCCTCTTCAGTG
>JALVDO010000293.1 GCA_027008975.1 Saprospiraceae bacterium
GAAATAAGAAGTTTACCTCGCGGACAGACCTACTCTGCCCGCGGGGTAAGCATCAAAAGCTATAAAAAACACCCAGTTGCACACCCGGAATAATGGTGGCACTGTCCTTTCCAAAATTAAGACTACCAAAGAACACTTGTCCCTGCGGTAGAAGGTAAATACTAAACTGGTCACTAAGGGGTATCTCGGCACCAAAACCCATATCGCCCCCCAATAATGCTACTTTTTGCTGCTGATGTAGAGACTCCGTTTTCTGGGAGGCAATACTACCATCATCAAACAATGAAATTCGTGTGGCGCGATTGCCAAACAGCAGGTTTAACTGTAAATCGGACTGGGCAAAAAATCTCACCCGGCGCTGACTTAGCAGGTAGTATCTCGCACCGACATGTACCCCGGCATAGAAGGCAAAAAAACGGTTTTTTATTTCATGTGGCAAAGAGGGGTCCGGCATGTAGTCCCCGCTGCCGTTGTGCTCACTTCCCCATCTCAAGCCCTTTCTGTCGTATTTCTCACTCAAATTCATGACTCCTACCCTTCCCAATAAGGACCATCGCTCGTTAAGCCGATACTGGTAATCAAACCCCGGCGACATCGAAAAGTAGTCGAGCACCGCCGCCGCTTTAATGGGCCCAAGTTGGTGGGAAAGACCTATCCCAAAGTGAAACCCAACAGATGACTGAGCCGATAGTTCCGCCCCTGTCAATAATACAAATAATAAGATGTAAAAGTGATTTTTCATTTTTATTGTTTTAATGTGACTACTCACCACCTCATGATTTATATTTGCGATTTGGTGATAGGTAGAACACCCATACGGGCGCGTACCGGTGCGGATGACACAAATGCTGCGAATTTCCACAGATAAAGAGCGTGTTCACACGGATTTTTGGTCTGACGACCAAAGTGAGATAACAGCAAAATGATTATTAATGAAAAATACAGTTGAATTTGCACCCGTTTTTGCGAAAGCAGAAACAAAAATCTGCCTCCCGTTGCGCAGCAGGGAGGTCTGGGCTAATTCGTCTCCGTATGAATCAAAATCTAACTGTCCCGCTAAAATAATCCGTTTTAATCCGTTCAATCCGTGTCATCCGTGTTCCCCTCCCCCTAATGGTAAGTATTTACTTTTTTTGTTAATGTGACTACTCACTTGAAGGCATATTTATACCCAATAGAAAGCCCAAATGACTCTTGCGTATTTCCAACGACAGAAGACAAGGTACGGTAGTAGCCCCCTTCCAATCCGATGGAATGCTGCAAGCTCATATCAAACTCCAATCCAATAACAGCTCCCCACTCAAAGTAAATCTCCCTGATACCATCATTAGTAATATTTGTTCCTTCCCAATCAATCCTATCAAAAGAAATGTTCGGTATTCCAATACGATAATAACTGCCGGATAAAATATTCCAGGAGATACCCGTCTTCAAATATCCATGAAGCCGATGATTACCCAAACGGTATTTCACCCACGCAGGAATACTGAGAAACTGAATCTCATTGGTATAAGAGGAGGTAATTTTAAATTCATCGCCAAGCCCGATGTCCTCCCCGTCATTTTGAACGTGATTAACCAACTCATAGGCTATATGTGGAGGACTGGTAGCGGGTGCTACAATCCCCGTAGGTTCGCCCTGAGGATTAATCATATCAAACACCTCGTCGGAGTACGAAATAGTCCGGTTATCATAAAAATCAATCACATTTTGCCTCAGCCCAATACCCAACTCTACACTCCATTTTCGATTAAGTTGTAAGCCGGAAAGTATCTCCCCCTGAAAACGATTAATATTAGAGCTCCTAAGGCTGGTAACCACCCCATTGGTACCGGCTTCTTCAGAGGAAAAAACATTCCCAAAAGAGGCGCGCATCCAGCCGGCCTGAACACCTAAGTAAAATCCTTTTTTATCTTCCACCTCCTGCCCGGACTGTTGTGGTAAAAACGGCATTGGTATAGAAAGCAAACGACCATTCCCCGAAGGAATTTTGTTTGAGACAGACATCACCATTGTTTCTTTGTAGGGTGATTGTCCTTTGGGTTGTGTACTTCTATCCCTATCTACTACAGATATGGGCTCATTCTCCTGCTTCGGTGTTGTCGTCGGAGTAGTATTTTCTTTTTTCCCCACCACTGCTCTTGGCTCTTTCCGTTCCATCACCCTCTCGTCTGGTATTGCCACCGTATTGCCGTTTTCAGCTTGGAGTACAGATTGGGTGAGTTTTTCATCATCTCTTGGTAGCTGTTGTATCCCGGTAAGTCGTGCAGTGTTTTTCTCCTCTGTTTTTGCTAATTTCAAGGCACTTAACTCCTTATCTTGCCGAATGACGACAGCCTTATAAACTTGGATTTGGTAGAACTGCCATAGAAAGACAGACAGCCCTACAACGACCGTCCCCATTGCCCACCAGATTGGCTTTTGCCACCATGGAATCGGTGGTTTCGGTGGGATATTGAAGGAGATTTTATCCCACATTTCAGCTTTCGGGGCTTCTTCGAAACCCTCAAGCCGCCTGCGGAAAAATTCTTCCAGTCCGTCTCTTTTGTAATTATCTGCCATATTTTTTTGTTTAAATAACTTGCTCCAGCATTTTTCTGAGCATTCCTTTCGCTCTCGAAAGTTGTGATTTAGAGGTATTTTCGCTAATCCCTAGCAATTGCCCTATCTCCTTATGAGCATATCCTTCGACGACGTATAAATTAAATACCGCTCGATACCCATCGGGTAATTTCTGTATAATCAACATTATTTCCTTTGCGCCAAAAGTATCAAATACACTTTCCTCCTCCGCGCTGATACCCAGTGCCTCTTCTAGCTTCGCCTGATGCTGGCGTTTCTTATTCTTCCTGATATGCTCCAACGCGACGTTGACCGTCAGCCTTCTCAGCCAGGCGGCAAAAGAACCCGTCATCTTATATTGGTATAGATTTTTGTAAATGCGTATAAATGCTTCCTGTAAAAAATCCTCTGCTTCCTGATAAGAGCCCGCATATCGCAGGCACACTCCAAACAGTTTAGAGCTATACTGTCTGTAAAGTTCCCTTTGAGCATCGGATTTCCCTTTTTGGCATCCTTTTATGAGTTCTTTTTCCGTCAAGGCTAGTAATTTTCAGGTTTGAATTCACTCTTCTAATGCAAAGAGATGGCAAAAGGTTGCTTCTATTAAAAAATAAAAAGCCGGTTTTTTGATTTATACAAGGCTTCGGGAGGCTTGCCAGCAGAATCGAAACTCAAAACGCCATGAGAAAAAAATTGTCACCCTGTGGAAAACAGAGTGACAATAGCGTTTTAGGGAAGCTGTTTAAAAATAGCTAAAAACTCCTTTTTTTGTACAGCGAAGTGCTTACTGGCTTCGATGCTCAATAGCATCATTCTGTTGCGAAAAAAATATTAACTTGATTGACTTTGGCAGTATTTTAAACCAAAAAACACAATAAACAAGTAAGATTATTTGAAAAAGTTGCAAAATTTCGATAAACTGTATATTTTTATGCGGATATAAGTAAGTTCTCGCCAACCAGAAAAAAATAA
>JALVDO010000294.1 GCA_027008975.1 Saprospiraceae bacterium
ATCGTTACCGGGCCTACGGTAATCGCACCGATATTGCGCAATATTTCGCTCAATAAAAACGTCAGTACGGTACTAAAATGGGAGGGCATTCTCATCGACCCCATAGGAGCATTAGTCGCCGTTTTGGTATTTGATTTTATCGTTGCGGGTGAGGGAGGACACTTTACCATGCACGCCATTTATGCCTTCATGCGGATTATTTTCATCGGCTTTAGCTTTGGGTTTACGGCGGCACATGCACTGCACTTTATGATTCGCAAGCATCTCATTCCGCACTACTTACTTAATGTTTTTATACTGGCATTGGTGTTGGGCGTTTTTGTGGCTTCTGATTTATTTGAGCACGAGTCGGGACTCCTTTCGGTCGTTGTGATGGGAATGGTATTGGGGAATATGGATATTAAAGACCTGAAGTCCATCCTTGATTTCAAGGAGGCGATTAGTATTTTGTTGATTTCCATTCTGTTTATTTTGCTTTCCGCAAATATTACACTGGAGCACCTCGAGTTATTATTGGATTACAGAGTGGCGCTATTGTTTTTGTTCGTCATTCTCGTTTTACGTCCGGCGAGCATCTTTTTCAGCACCCAAAATTCTGCGCTTTCCTTCAATGAGAAGCTGTTTATATCCTGGGTTGGTCCGCGCGGTATCGTCGCTGCAGGTATTGCTTCTCTTTTTGGTCTTCAGTTAATGCAGCGGCAGACACCCGATGCAGAGTATATTACACCTTTGGTTTTTATGATTGTCGCCGGCACGGTCTTCATCAATGCCACGACTGCCAATTGGGTTGCCGGTCTGTTGAAAGTCAAGTTGATTCCCAAGGAGCAGATACTGATAATCGGAGCGAATAAAGCGGCACGGGTAGTAGCAAGGATATTGAGGCAGGCAGGCAAGGAGATTACCCTTATCGACCGCTCAGCCCCCTTGATTGAAAAGGCAAAAAAGGAAGGGCTAAATGCCATTCAGGCAGATATTTATGCCGATGACTTTCTCGATCAATTTGCCCATACGAAAATTGACAGCGTTATTGCCCTTACGGGAAATACGGTTGTCAATCAGCACGCGTTGGACTTATTTGACGGGCTCGTCGATAAAAACAAAAGGCTCCGGCTCATCTCTTCCGAGGAGCTCAAAGGCAAACGTGAAGATCTTGCCTCCAACGGACTATTCTCCTGCGAAAGCGACTACCTCAATCTCAGCGAAGTCGTCCGCGACAACCCCACCGTCCACAAGGTGGAAATCCCTTCCAAGGAGTTTTTCCTTCAGCTTATAGACAATATCAACCTCTCTCCAGAGACTATCCCACTATTCCTTCAACGAGGCGACCAACTCATCTTTATCCCTGCATTATGCGACAATATGGAGATACAGAAAGGCGATATTTTGATTTATTTGGGTAAAAAAGTAGATTTTTAACCCCCAAGGTGATAACCTCCCTCCCTTCGGTCGTGAGGCAGGCATCCCTCCCTCGTTTCCTTCGGGAGGCAAGCTTTCATTCGCGAGGCAGGCTTCAACGTCCGCAGGACGAGAAGGTGTCAACTTTGGGGGTTAAAATACTCAAAAATCGTGCAAATTCAAAGTTGAACTTTGAATTTGCACGGTTTTGTTGCATTTTTTAACTCCTGAAAGAAATAAAAATCCAACCACACCAAAGCTTCGAAAGAAAAAAGTGCTTCATTACTTTGAAAAACAAAAAAAATAGCTCACATTTGCATTATTATTTATATTTAAGTGCTTCTTCATAAACACTTTCGAGCAGCCCCGGTCCCAACTCTTTATGAACTTTTAAGCAAGCATCAACAACGATTTTTGAAATTTCATTTTCACTCATTTTATTTAGTCTTAAGTACCTGAACAAAATTAAATATAGCTAAAAGTTAAATTGAGAAAAATTAATAAATAGTTCGGTTCCAATTGCAGCACAAATTCGATTGACCGCATAAAACAAATTATCTGCGCTTTGGTAGTCTTCGGGTTTCAACCAGCCCTCTTTCAATTCTTTCCAAAGTCGCTCGATAATATTGAGATGTGGCGAATATGGAGGTAAGTAAAAAATATATAACCCCCTATTTTGCCAAATCTCAAAAAGTTCTTTGACTCTACGGGCAGTATGTACTTTGGCATTATCCAAAACCACAACCGTTGGCTTTTTGATAGATAATGAAAAAGCATCAAGGGTTTCAATGATGAAATCGGCATTAATATTTTCTTCAGTAATTCTGCTAAAAAAATCATTAGCCCTTGAAAGCAAACCGAAGCAATTGATTGAACGACCACGCGTGACCTCAATTGCAACTTCTTCATCCTCAAATTGCCAACCATAAGGAACATATCCTTCTTGAGCAACTTTTGTTTCGTCACCATAATACAGGTCAATATGTCCAAGTTGACTCTGTTGTTCCAAAAGACTTAAGGCTTCTTTTCTAACCTTGTATAGATCTGTGTCGGGTTTACCTTTAGGCTTTAAGCGGATGCGTTTCCATCGGCACTTAAGTTTTTTAAAAAGCGTTTTAAAGTGAGCAAACTAAACTTTTTGTTCAGTTCTTGCTCTAAAGCCTCTTTAGCATGTTTAAGCCGTTGTCGTTCTTTTTTCACAGCAGCTTTTACTTTTTCAGCGTCTTGTTCTTTATTCAAAATCGGCTTTCTACCTCGACCTGGTTTTGTTTGAAGGCCTGCTATACCAGAGGCTTCATATCGCTTTACCCAATTATTGACAGCTTGGTCGGTGATACCAAATATTTTAGCAATTTCCTTTGAGGTACGTTGCTCACTTTTCAATAGGATTATATGGCATCGACGACTAAAAATTGGTGATTTAGTATTATTATACCCTTGCTCTAATGCCGCCCGTTGTGTCGAACTCAAATTTAATACTTTTGCTTTGCGTCCCATCTTTTTTGGGGCAAAGATAAACTATATTTTTTTCTGAACAATTACTTAAGAAAAATTGGAGTACTTTTATTCACCAGAGGATTCGAGGGGGTGCGAATGCCTATGTATTGTGGGGCGGGGCTTATGCTGTCATAATGATTTTTACCCTATTTTCCTGTCAGGCGAAAACGAAAGATGTTCTCGAACAAAAGCAGGTTAGCGTCGAGAAGGAGGTCGATGCTAAGGAGGTTTTGCCTACGACCTTTATACTGTTAAGACACGCTGAGAAGGTAAAAAACACCTCCAATCCGGACCTGAATACGAGAGGTCAGCAAAGAGCGAAGGACTTGAGTGGGGTATTGAAACATGCCTCAATAGATGCCATCTTTTCTACCGACTATAAACGAACGATACAGACCGTCGAACCACTTGCCAAATACAATGGTCTTCCCGTCCGGAAGTACAATCCGTCTGACTTACGCACCTTCGCTCAGGATGCTTTATCCAAGTATTCCAGTGGCACCATTGTCGTTGTTGGGCACTCCAATACGACTCCTGCCTTACTCAATATCCTGACGGGAACACAGGTGTATTCCGATTTTGACGAAGATGAATATGATAACCTGTTTATCGTTATAGTTTTTGAGCTTGGGAAGGC
>JALVDO010000295.1 GCA_027008975.1 Saprospiraceae bacterium
AGAAGAGGAGTCGTAGGCCGTCTTGAAAAATATGGATTTCAAAAAGTACAAAACGATAAAAACACCAGCGTAAAGACCGTATAACCTCATCGACTTCCGGTCGTACAACACAAAGAAAATCGACAGAAAAATAAACGGAAAAACAACAAGTGGATGTGCAAAAACCAAGGTAATCAGTAGGATGAAAAACAGCCCTTTTATGCCCAAACTGCTGCGCCCTTTCGCTGCGTAGTAATGCAACAGCCCAAAAGTCAGTATCAACACCGGAAGCCCCTGCTGCAGCTCGGACTGAATCCAGTAGAAAGTATGCGTCACCATCAGGGTATTCAGTAGTATTACGGCCAAACCGAACTTCCAAGACTTCAATAAACCGGACAATATAAAGAATATTGCTGCATTGAGCACCACAAAAGATAGGGAATACAATTTCATGATGGACTCCAATCCCAGCCCCGCCTTGGAGGCAAGTAATGGAAATAACTGGGTAAACCCCGCCACAAAACGATGGTTCTGAATGGCAAAATCACCATCCTTGATGATGTAAAATAGATGAAATGAAATATCTAAAAAGGCTGCTCTTTCCCGATACAGCACAATTGCGAGGACTGCGAGTATGGCGTAGGTGATGATGCCGGCTATGTTGATTTTTTTTCGCATGACATGATTAGTAAGGTTATGTAAGATACGGAGTAGTACTCACTCGAAAAGTGGTACTATTCATCTTCCGGCTTTACCGTCTTTTTAATATTAAGACCAATGCCCAAACGATAAGTAAAATACATCGAAATTCTTCCGAAAGGGATATTCATCCCAATTTTGTTGGTAAAAGGTCCTGTCCGAAAGCCTGCAAAACCAAAGACGCCAATGCGTTTGGCCGGCCCTACATAGGTCGTCGGATTTATGCGGATTTTTTCAACTCCATACCATCCAAGTCCTGCACCATAGATGAAGTCAACATTTCGGGAATACACCTTCTGCTGCTGCAAATAAAGCCTGTAGGAATAAGTTTTAGACGCCAGACTGGAAGTAAAAATATCCAAACCTGTTTTATCTTCATTTTGAAGAATTTCGACTTTGTCATAGCTCCTGATTGTTTCTCTGGATTTTTTAAACACTCCAATCGCTCCAAGGAAAAGATTTCGACCCTTGTCAATAAGGAAATTAACATCCCAAATATAAGCCCCAGCCATTCCCGGGTATCTACCACTTATCGGTATGATACGGTTGAGTCCTACTTCAACTCTAAAATACACTTTTTTATGATATGGTTTTGTCGTTATCCAGTACGCATCTTTGGGAGGAGGAGACTTTTTGTGAAAGTCAAAATTGTAAGTGAGCAAAAATTGCCCTGAGTCAACACTTCGCCTGCGTTTGTCTCTCGACCAAATGAAGTAAAAGCGAAAATCTTTGATTTTGTACCCAAGTTTGTAGTAAAAAGAATGGTCAATCTTGACAGAAGAGTGGGAATAACTTTTATTTAAGTCAACATCATAAGTCGTTCTTTTTATTTCTCCCAATCTGCTATAGCCGTGTCCTATGCCGAAAATCGGTTTAAAATTGGGAAAGTCCGGGCTGTAATTTAGCCATAGTTGAAGAGATTTATATTTGGGATAGGGGTCATTTTGGGTTCTGACTTTAAGTATTAAAAAACTGTAAGGTGATGAGGTGATTGTAGCTTCGTCTATCCTTGGGTAGGATTGACCGGGAGAAATCAGCCCCAACTCATCTTTTAGTTCGAAATCAAAAGATTTCATTTTGTAATGCAATGAGGTACTCAGCACCAGCCCTGATTTGTATGCACTGCCGATAACCTGACCAAACCCCAGCCCGCCTTCGAGTGCGAGATGCTTTTTTATTTGTCCGGAAAGTAGTGTTGTCACTATCAAAAGCGACAGAAGCATAATAGTTTTTTTATTCATAGCTTAAATTAGTTGATTCAAAAATCCTTCTTCCCTGCCACCCGTCGAATCCGCCAGACTGGGATCAAAACCCAAAGGGATAAGACAGCCATTGAGATGACCATCCCCATTGAAGTACCGAAAAACTGCTGGAAGACAGCCCCTGTATAACCGAGTAAGGCGGAGATGTCCAACTTTAGAAGTATGAGGACTCTGGATAGGTCAATGGGGTTGAACATCATAGCCCCGAGTGCAAATTTATCGAGTGGATAATCTTGGTATTTCATCATCAATAGCATAATAATGCCGTCATAGACCACCGCCATGAAAAGCCACATCAGGATGGCAAAGCCGAAACCCTTGATTTTGTCATTGAACGACAAGGCAATGTTATACGCCAAAGCGACAAAGATGAAGGTCAGGAAGCTGCCGGTCACTAAGAGTGAGGTGAAATCCCATATCGCTCCGGAGCGCATCACCCCGTAGGCAACAAAGGGAATGCCCAGTCCTATTACCAAACTAAGCGACAGTGACAGCGCTACTCCGAGGTATTGACCGATGAAAATGGTACTCCGCTTCAGGGGTTGCGAGAGCAGTAATTCGGTAAATTCCCGCGAACTGTAGTAATACATCACTCCGAAAATCGTCCCAATAAGCGGTGTCAGTACGATGATGATATTCAACAAAGTGATGACTGCCTTGCTGACATCGTTGTTCAGAAAAAATAACACATATCCTAAGATGAGATAAAAGAAAAAGTAGATGTACGACCAGCGGCTGCGCATCAAATCAAAAAAACTGTATTTTAGTATCTTTAGCATTGCTCTTTAATGGTTGAGTTTGTTAAAAGCATTTACTTATTGCGTAAAATCTCCGCAATAGCCCGTTCCAAATCAGACTGTCCGGTCTGCTCTTCAAGCGCGGCTACGGTGCCGTTGAAATAAATATTTCCATCTAAAAGGAAGACTACTTTGTCCGCGATTTCCTCCACCAAATTCATTATGTGGGTGGTGACGAGGATGGTCTTTCCCCTTTCCTTCTCCCGCCGAATGAGTTCTTTTAGATAGATGAGTGCCACGGGATCCAATCCGGTAGTTGGCTCATCAAGGATAATCAGTGGCGAGTCGAACATAAACGTCAGCACAATATTGACCTTTTGGCGAGTACCGCCGGATAGATTACCCAATTTTTTATCGAGGAAGGGCTCCAACCCAAACTGTTGTATTAGTGCTTGGTCGAGGGTCGTTTCGGCGCGAAGGTTTTTAATCATATTGATTAACTCCTGTACGCGCAGATTTTGTGGAAAGTTGGCAATTTGCGGCATATAGGATATCTCGTTCCTATAATTCCATTCTCCGAGGATATGCTTCCCGTCGATAAGGATATCTCCTTTTTGCGGAATGACCATTCCGAGGATACTTTTAATAAGTGTCGTCTTGCCCGAACCGTTTGGTCCGAGAATGGCAATAATGCCAGGCTCATCGATGGCGAGGTCAATCCCCTGAAGTACATTGACCTTACCAAAACTCTTATGTAAATTCTTTATCTCTACCATGCTATTCGTTTCATTGACGGATGCTCGTCCTTGAGTGCATCCGGTGTAAAAATAGGAGATACTTTCTCAGAAAAATTAATAATATCTACAAATAAACTCCTCAATAATACAATCGTTTCCGGCGTCTTATTGACGACGTATGAAAATAGTTTTACCGGTCGGAAAGGCACATCTCCCGTTCCGTCGTGATTGAGGTCGTAGCCCACGTATTCACTCCAGAAGTTTTTGTCAAAAATATTGGAGTTCAGTGTCCCTTTGTACGCAATGCCGAATGAATTGCTGACAAAGTTATTTCTCAAAAATTTATTGCTGTAGCAGGCTCCAAGGAATTTTATTGCCCAGCCATTATTGATGAAATCGTTTTCTTCCACGTTGACTCTTGTAGAGCCATCGGCGCTAATGCCAATGGTGTTTTTTTCAAAGGTGTTGTGCTTGATCTCAGCATCATAAATCTCTTTCAACAATAGTCCGTAGCTGGCAGACCCCCAATTGAGCCGGAAAGTATTGTTTTTCATGAAGATGTATTTTGAGAACATCACCGCGACCCCTGCTCCGTTATTTTCAAAGAGGTTGTGTGTATATTCGTCGTTGTTGGAGAACATGAAGTGTAGTCCGTACCGAATGTTGAAGCGGCTTTCATTCCCTTCCACCTTGCTGTGTTTGACGAATTCAAAATAGATGCCATCCCGCATGTGATCGACTTTGTTGTCCAGCACTTCGATATTAGAGCAGTGCCACATGTGGATGCCATTTCCCGAATCAAATTCATCGATGGCGTTGCCGTGAATGATGTTGTCCCGGATTACTCCCCGCTTGGATTTTTGTATATGAAAAGCAAAAAAAGGATTATTGAAGGTGTTGTTTTCAAATAGAAAGTGTCTGACATTTAGCGTTTTGATGCCGGCATTATCCTTGGTGTGACTCCGCCCGACGTTATTGATGGTCAGTCCGGAAATGGTGACGCTATCGGCAGCGACGAGGAATATACCATCCTTGCTCTGTCCATCTACAATGGCACCTTGTTCGCCCTTTATCACGAGGGGTTTGTCGATTGTGATATTGTTTTCCAGATAGGTTCCTGCTTTGATGATAATCGCATCATGGGCATTCGCCCGATTGATGGCCTCCTGAATATTGGTGACCTCGCAGGTTGTACAAACGACAATCTCCTTCGCCAAAAGGGAATTAACCAATAAGGGAAAAAGTAAAATAAAAATAGTTCGATTCATTATTAGCCTTTTTACAGAAGTTGTTTAAGAATGAAAAAATGACACTTAAAACCTCTTTTTCAACTCATCCCAATTCAATAATTCTCCTCCTTTTTCCCTTTGGGTTTGTGCTGCGTCCTCTCTTTTTTCAAAGCCGGTCAAGTTGGCGCCCATCGGACTCGGTATTTGCTCCGTAATAAGAAAGGTAGCCTTGGTAGCATCGACCAGACTGCCGGGATTGGCGTAATCCGTCAGCAGGTAAAAAGCGATATCGGATTCTTCCCTGTTTTTTCTATCTTGCATCATACATTCGATGGCATCGTATTTAAACGCTTTGCCTTTTTTTGTGACAATTTCAGCGGCGTGTTGTCTATCGACGATATTCATTTTGCAGAAGTGGCAGGCATCTTTGCCGTAATTGATTGGCACCGGCTCGACCGAGCAAGAAGTAACCAACCCACTCATGACAAAAAGCAGTAACAAGGTATTAAGCTTCATATCGAAAAGAATTTGTATAAGTTGTTCAATCAAATGCGAAGATAGCGATAATAAAATTCAAACGGGGCAATTTGCCCCGTTTAAACCGGATTATGCATTTTCTTTTTTGCCTACAAAATAAGCAATTAGCGACGCGAACATTCCCAAAAACATGAGGTATGCCCCGGTCATTGGCAAAGAGGTCGCTTTGAAGTTCAGAATTTTCTTACTGCCCAATAGCGGTGGCTGATAAGCCATTGGAGTACCATCGGGGTTGAGGAATTTGATGGCAGCTTTAGGACTCAGGCTATGCCCGTAATCGTATTCCCAAAGATAGAAATCATACATTCCTGCAATACCGAGAATAGCCATGAGTATAAACCAAAACAAAAATAGTTTGGGCTTGCCCATGAATCCAAAAATAATGCCCAGTAGCCCCATTGCACCTATGACCCAGGGGAAGATATCGAACTCCTTCATGTGTTCCGGAATTTTCTTCATACCCACATAGTGGTTCATCAGATTGATATTTTTAACATCGTTTGGGTTGTGGTCGGCTATTTTGGTAATCCAAATATCCATCCCGATAGGAGTGGGATACTGTGGAGCCTCTAAGGTAATATTCCACAAGGGAAATATAAATAAGCTCAATAATAGCAAAGAGCCGATAATCATTAAAATATTTGACTTTTTCATAAGTTTGTGTGTTTATTGAATAGAAATGGGCAAGCCAACCTTACTTGCAACCTGCCCATTTATATTCGAATGTCTCACAATTTCAAAGCAGCCTTCATCAGAAGAGTACTTTGAGTAATAGTGCTTTTCTATCTATTGATTCCACTCTCCGTCCAGTGACCACTTCAGTGGGACATTGGATCCGGCAGGAGAAACCCTCACGTATCCTTGCATCTCCTGGTGAAGAGCCGAGCAGAAGTCTGTACAATAGAATGGCCATACACCGACTTCCTTAGGCTCCCAAACCAATGTTTCGGTTTGTCCCGGCATAATCAACAACTCAGAGGTGTTAGCACCAAGCATACTGATACCGTGAGGTACGTCATAATCTTGCTCAAGGTTCGTCACGTGGAAGAAGACCTTATCGCCGACTTTGATTCCTTCGATATTATCAGGTGCAAAGTGGGAGCGAATCATGGTCATGTAAATATGTACATTTTTACCTTTTCTAACGACCTTAGCTTCACTCTCAGACTTAGCAGCATAAGGGTGCTTATTATCCTCTAACTTAAAAATTTTCCGAGAATTCTTCATGAGCAATGAAGCGGGACAACCAGCTGCATAGTGTGGCTCACCTACTGTTGGGAAGTCCAATAGCATTTCCATCTTGTCTCCCGTAATGTCATACAATTGTGCAGATTGGCAGACCTCAGGTCCTGTAGGCAGGTAACGGTCTTTGGTAATCTTGTTCATTGCGACCAAATACTTACCAAATGGCTTTCTCGAATTACCCCCGGGTATCATTAAGTGACCAACAGAGTAATAAGTTGGCTTTCTATCCAATACTTCCCAAGTGCCCAATTTCCATTTAACAACTTCTGAAGAGATGAAGAATGTGGTATAAGCATTACCTTTTCCATCAAACTCCGTGTGTAATGGGCCTAATCCCGGCTGAACAACAGTACCGGCGTTAACCGCCTCAAACTTTAAGATAGGAATACCATAAGCATCGCCATCAAAGGCTTTGTCTTTGATAGCTTGTTGCATCTTGGTAAAAGAGTGTACCGTCAAAGAGGCTGCTAATTTACCGTTCCCTACGATATATTCACCCGTTGGGTCAACATCACAACCGTGAGGTGATTTAGGAGTAGGTAGGAAGTAAACCAAGCCCGGTAGCTCGGAGGCATCAAGCGTTAATACTTCATTTTCCATTGTGGAGGTAGCTGTATGCGTTGCCTCATCGTAAACATTGTGTGCATACTTGGCGGGCATTTTTTTACCCTTGCCGGCAGCGATATACTCTTCTGCTTTTTTCCAATTGACAGCAGCGATAAAGTCTTTGTCGTTTTGTGATGCATTCACTTCCAAGAGCGAGTTGGCCTCCTCTGTATTATAAGTAGAGAAGAACATCCATCCGTGAGACTTTCCTCTACCAGGGTGAGTCAGGTCGTAGTCAAATCCTGGCATCAACACCTGGAAGGCGATATTCATGTGTCCGGTCTCTTGATCTACCTTGACAAAAGACAGAGCCGCTTTGAAGTTTCCTTTGTAATCTTCAATTGACATGTCTCTTTGTGGAATAGGCACACCGAAACGGGTACCTGCAACAACATACTCCGTATTTTCGGTTACGAAAGCGGAACTGTGGTTACCGGCGCTATTTGGAATCTCGATAATCTCTTCTGTCTCGAACGTCTCCAAACTCACACGGGCGATACGAGGTGTATTGTTGGCATTAATGAAAACCCATCTTCCATCCAACTCACCGTTTGTCTGTGAGATGTCGGGGTGGTGGGAATCATCCCAAGGAATGAATCCATGAGAAGTCTGCAACATGGCTTTGGTCTCTTCGTTGTAACCATAAGCTTTCTCTCCATCTTGTGAAAAAACGGGGATTACCTTAAACAGACGACCGGAAGGCAATCCATATACTGCTAATTGCCCGCTAAATCCTCCTGAGATAAAGCCGTAAAATTCATCCAACTCACCGGGTGCTACAAATACTCTTTCTGCGGTACTTTTTCCGAGTGCACTACCGGAATTATTATTAGCTGCACCTCCCTGATTGCCACCACCACAACTGGTCATTGCCCATGTCAAAGCGACGAGGGTGAGGAAGGATATTGATTTAAATAAATACTTCATACTATTTTTCGTTTTAATGATTTAAATTATTTTTCAGCTGGGACAAGTACGTCGCCGATTACGTGAATCCACCCGTTACTTACCTTAACGGATTTGAGGATTTTGGTACCACCTACGTAAATGTCATCTCCTTTCTTTTCTACGGGAAGGTATTCACCTGAAGCCATGAACAATTTTCGCCCTTTTTCGATATTTTTCTCCAAAGTCTCAATTGGATAATTACTCGGTGCGACATGGTTGACCAGAATAAAAGCCAGCTTGGCTTTATTCTCAGGTTTCAATAGCGTTTCTACTGTTCCCTCAGGCAACTTTGCAAAAGCCTCGTTGACAGGAGCAAAAACGGTCAATGGGCCATTGTTCGCCAATGCATTCTCAACACCCGCAGCCATGACGGCCTTTGCCAGGGTTGAAAAATCATCAAGTGAGGCTGCTACTTGTAAAGCATTTTTTTCAGACACGCCGTCCTGAACATAGGCTTGCCCCTTTACAACGCCTGATTCTTCTTTTGCAGGAGCTGCTTTTTGACTGGGTTCGTTACCAGTAGCATTATTCGCTTCCCCTCCACAGCTAACGAGGAGAAAAGTGAAAAGGAATAAGGCTAAAAAATTAATTTTTCTCATTTTAAATTGATTTATAACGTTCTAAAATATTCTACTATAGATCTTGCTTCTTCTTCTGTTAGGCTTTGATTGGACATAGGCGTGCCGTTGAATTCCTGCAATAATTTCTTAGCAGTGGGATCCTCCTTAATCATCCCGTCAGGATTCAGTATCATATTCATGACCCAGGCTGGATTTCTTCTTTGGTAAATATCCTTGGGTGCCGGTCCGATGTATTTTTTATCTGGCTTATGGCAGGCAGTACACTTGGCTTTGTACAACTCTTCCCCTTTAGCAGCGAGTGCTTCATCCAACTCACCAAAAGTGATGGCCTCTTTGATTGGTCCCACTCCGATGTCTTTCATTGGGTCTGCCTCTGCTTTTGCCTCTGCCTTTGGCTCCTCTTTCTTGACCATGGACTTAGCAGGTGCCTTGCTTTCTGATGATGGCTTGTCTCCTCCTCCGCAGGCTGCCAATGTGAAAATGAGTAATCCGGTAATAAATAGATTTAATAACTTCATGATAAACTTTATTTTTTATTGGTATTAATAAATAGAATAAATAATTAATTTGGTGCAAAAATAGGATGTGCTTATTCACTCTATGTATGACAATAGTCAATCGAACTTATGATTTATATCATATTTACGAGAATAATTCACCTTAAATTCCAACGAATTCCCATTTTGATTCGAAATTATTATCTTCGCCTCGAAATGAAGTAATAATTATGGGAAAAGTAATTTGTGGGATACAACAGGTTGGTGTTGGTGTACACGACTTGAACGAAGCATGGGAGTGGTACCGCCGGCATCTGGGTATGGATATTCGCGTGTTTGAAGACGAAGCAATCGCTGAATTAATGTTGCCGCATACTGATGGGAAGTCGAGGAAGAGGCGTGCTGCCCTTGCCATGAACATGCATGGAGGTGGCGGTTTTGAAATTTGGCAACACACCGGTAAAACTCCCGAAAGTTGTGCTTTTGAGCCACGATTGGGGGATTATGGCATTATGGTCAGTAAGGTCAAAAGTCATGATGTTGGAAGGGCTTTCCAAGTCTTAAAATCCAAGGGGCTGAATCTACTTACCGAATTAGTGAATGATCCGGCGGGCAATGAGCATTTTTTCTTGCAAGATCCGTACGGGAATATTTTTGAGATTGTACAGGAGTCTGTCATTTTTCAAAAAGAAAAGTCTCTAAATGGTGGCGCCTACGGTGCAATTATCGGCGTTTCTGATTTTGAAAGTGCCAAAACCGTTTATATGGACATCCTTGGTTACGATGAGATTGTCTATGACAAATCAGGGGTGTTTGACGACCTGAAAGGCGTCCCGGGAGGGGATGATACACTTAGGAGAGTTTTGCTCAGGCATAGTAAGCCTCGAAGAGGTCCCTTCTCCCGCCTCTTCGGTCCATCACAAATGGAATTGGTCACCGCACTTGAAAGACCAGCGAAAAAAATATACGAGGGGAGGATTTGGGGTGACCCCGGTTTTATCCACCTTTGCTTTGATGTTCAGGGGATGTCTGCCCTACGAGAAGAATGCCGGTCATTGGGGTTTCCTTTCACCGTTGATAGCTCCAATAGCTTCGATATGGGAGAAGCTGCCGGTCACTTTGCATACATTGAAGACCCCGATGGTACGCTTATCGAATTTGTCGAAACGCATAAATTACCCATCATCAAAAAGATTGGCTGGTATATGAATCTAAAAAATAGACCGCATGGCAAATCACTGCCCAATTGGATGGTAAAAACGCTGGCATGGGGTAGGGTGAAGGATTAAAGTGCGACCCTGAATAGGGCCGCACAAAATCTATCATTTGCTGATAATTACTTTTTTGATTGCTATTTCACCATCTGCTACTATTTTTAGTAAATAAAGCCCATCGGTATAGCCCGATACATCCAATTCGGTCTTCGCTGTATCGGAGTGTTCCCGTGTAATTAACTGCCCTTGTAGGTTATAGAACTCTAGAGAAACTTCCTTTAAATTAGGATAATCAATGGTGATGAATAGTAGGTCTGCTACCGGGTTGGGAGCGACGTTGACATTTGCGTCAAGCACAAATTGTCGAGTGGCGACCATTACATCAATTATTACCGCATACTCCTGCTGGCAGCCCGTTATGGTATCTGTCACACTCAAGAGGTATTCGCCTGCCGGCACGTGGTCTAAAGTATTGGTTGTACTCAAAACAGCGCCGGTATCATCCGTCCATTCGTAGGAATAAACACCAACAGTATCGATAGGGTTAGCGGTGGCGATACCGTCGCTTTGTCCCGGCGCGGATTCGTCGGTAATTGCTATCTCAACCACGGGAAGTGGTAGCTCGACCACTTCAAAGGCAGTGACATTGGTGCATCCCGATTCATTCGTGACGGTTACTTCGTAAGAGCCCGGTTGGCAGGTTGTGAATTCACTGCCCGCTTGTCCGTTGCTCCACATTATGGTGCTACTATCCTGACTGATTGTCACTATCACGCAATATCCTTCGCAGAAAGAAAGGTTATCGATTAGCACTTCGGGAAGGGGATTGACTTCAATAGTAACACAATCGGACTTGACACAACCATTAAGGTCTGTTACCGTCACACAGTAGGTCGTAGTCTCTAAGGGAGCTACCGGCATGGTCATCGCTTCCATACCATTGTCCCAGACATAAGAATAAGGAGGCGTGCCACCTTGTGCAGAAGCTGTAATGGAAGCCGTCTCCCCTGCACAAATAGTCGTACTACCACTAAAAACAATATCATCAATACCCGGGAATACAGTCAGCGTGAAAGCCAGGCGGTTATCACTCACGCAGTCTGTTGTAGTATCCCTAGCCTCGGCATAATAGGTGCCTGCCATTGTGGGTGTAAAGACCGTTGTATTGCTTGCTAATAAATTTCCGCCGGTAGCGGCATCGTACCAGTCAATGGCATATCCTGCTGTGCTGAAAGCCATAAAGGTTGGAATGCCCTGTCCTTCGCAAATACTTGCCTCTGTAGGTCCCTCAGCACTTGGCGCTGCAATATCCGGGCATCCCCCTGCTAAAACCGTTCCGATTCCAGTGGCCGTACATCCGCTTGCATCGGTCACCGTTACCGTATAAGTTCCGGGACTTAGACCGGTGAGGGATTGCGTTGTAATATTATTCAAATTCCAAAGATAAGTGTAAGGTGGCGTTCCCCCAGTGACATTCACTGTGATGGCTCCGTCATTCGTTCCGACGCCCGACTCGTTGGTAATGTTGAGGGCGACAATTATTTCGGGATTGACGTTTACTGTTACACAATCTGTTGCAGTACAACCATTGTTGTCCGTTACCGTCACACAGTAAGTCGTAGTGTCGGTAGGGGTAACAGAGTTGGTCGCGCTTCCACTTCCGGTGCTCCATAAATAAGAATAAGGAGGCGTGCCACCCTGGGCGGAAGCAGTAATTGAAGCCGTTCCTCCCTGACAAATGAACGTATCCCCACTAAAAGTAATCGAATCAATTCCGGGTAATATAGTGAGCGTAAATGCCAGTCGAGTCTGACTAACACAACCTGTATCCGGGTCTCTTGCTTCCGCAAAATAAGTTCCTGCCGTTGTGGGAGTAAACATCATCGTATTGCTCGCCAATAAATTTCCGCCGGTAGCAGCATCGTACCAGTCGATGGCATATCCTGCTGTGCTGAAAGCCACAAAGGTTGGGACGCCTTGTCCTTGGCAAATACTTGCCTCCGTTGGTCCCTCAGCACTTGGCGCAGCAATATCAGGACATT
>JALVDO010000296.1 GCA_027008975.1 Saprospiraceae bacterium
ACGACGGTCGAAATCAAGTCGCTGCCGACACCGATTGCCATCGAATTGAAGGTCATTGCATATTGTCAATGAAGTTGTTAAAAAAACGCTACAATTATGTCAAAATTAGTAACACCCGTAAATTTTAAAAAATGGATTGAGGAACACCGTGACGAACTAAAACCTCCCGTCTGTAATCAGGTCGTATGGACGGAGGGTGAGTATATCATCATGGTTGTCGGAGGTCCCAATCAAAGAAAAGATTACCATTACAACGAGACACCTGAGTTCTTCTATCAAATAGAAGGGGATATGGTGCTAAAGGTGATTGATGAAGGTGCGTTTCGGGACATCGTTATTCGCGAAGGCGAAATATTCCAATTGCCGTCCAAAGTGCCGCACTCCCCGCAGCGATTCGAAAACACCGTCGGGCTCGTCATTGAGCAGCAGCGCCCGGAGGGTGTCCTCGACGCACTACAATGGTATTGCGAAAATTGTGGGCATCAACTCTATGAAGAATTTTTCCCATTGGAAAATATCGTCACTCAAATGCCTGCTATTTTTGATAAATTTTATAATGACAAAGCGCTGTGTACCTGTGATAAATGTGGGACTGTGATGGGGAGTTAGAATGATTGGAGGGGCGAATGGGAGAATGGGAGAAAGGGCGAAGGGGCGATTGGGAGAATGGGAAAAAGGGCGAGTGGGCGAGAGGGAGAAAGGGAGAATGGGCGAGTGGGAGAAAGGGCGAAGGGACGAGAGGGCGAATGAGAATCGAAACATTTCTTAGCGTACCTTGGCGAAACCTTAACGCCCCTTAGCGGGAACTATAGAATGATTTAATGAAAAGTAACCCTTTACGTGTCTTAGCGAGAAAAAAAGCAAACAATGATAAAATTAGATGATGGGCGGCAGAGCCTGAAAATAGACATTCATACGCATATCATGCCGGAGAATATGCCGCGATTTGCCGAAAAATTTGGTTATGGAGGCTTTATACATTTGGAGCATCACAAGCCCTGTTGTGCGAAAATGATGATGGATGATAAATTCTTCCGCGAGGTAGAAGCAAATTGCTGGAGTGGCGAAGCACGGGTGAGTGACTGCGACCACCATCATGTCGATGTTCAGGTATTATCTACAATTCCGGTATTGTTTAGCTATTGGGCAAAACCCAAGGATGCACTGGAGGTATCCATGTTTTTGAATGACCACATAGCCGGGGTCGTCAATGACTTTCCGAAGCGATTTGTAGGACTGGGAACAATACCGATGCAGGATCCGGATTTGGCTATTAAAGAAATGGAGCGTTGTATCAATGATTTGGGCTTAGCCGGGGTAGAAATCGGGACGCACGTCAACGATTGGAATTTGGATAATGAAAAGTTATTCCCCGTTTTTGAGGCGGCACAGGATTTGGGTGCTTCGATTTTTGTCCACCCTTGGGATATGATGGGCAAGTCGAAAATGGAAAAATACTGGTTGCCTTGGCTCGTGGGGATGCCGGCGGAGACGTCACTTGCCATTTGCTCTCTTATCTTTGGTGGTGTTATGGAGCGATTGCCCGATTTGAAATTGGCATTCGCACATGGCGGTGGTTCCTTTCCCGCTACCATTAGCAGGATTGAGCACGGTTTTAATGTGCGCCCCGACCTTTGTGCTATTGATAACCAGCGGAATCCTAAGGAGTATCTCGGCAAGTTTTATCTCGACTCCCTAACCCACGACCCGGTGATGTTGCAATATCTGATTGATTTGGTCGGGGTTGATAAAATTGCATTGGGGACAGATTATCCTTTTCCTCTTGGCGAGTTGGAGCCGGGCAGGCTAATTGAATCCATGGATACGCTTACGCCTTATCAAAAAGAAATGTTGTTGAGCGGTTCGGCTCTAAACTGGCTGGGGCTGACAAAAGAAAAATTTCTGAGATGATTAATGAGTTTAGGATAAAAAACAAGGCTTACAGGTGGGATAGCCGGGTGTTTTACGACTTGTCTATCCCATTGGACTTCAAGGGCGAGCAGCCTAATTCTTACGATGTTCCCAAGGCAGCAAGCAATGCTTATGAAGGGCACGGATTTGTAGGAGATACAAGGCGGGGTGGTAGTTGCAATTTTGAGGAGGTGTCGTTAATACCCCATTGTAATGGAACACATACGGAATGTATTGGGCATATTACAAACGAACGATTTTCCATCCATCGGCAATTGAGGGAGGTGCTTGTCAAAGCAACGCTGGTTAGCGTGATGCCGCAAAAGGCTTCAGAAACAAGGGAACAATATACCCCCAAATTCAAGGACGGTGACAGGGTGATTACCCGTAAAGTATTGGCGGATGCATTGGCGAGTCAGTCGCTTGATTTCCTTGAAGCGCTCATTATCCGTACTCTGCCGAATGACGAAAGCAAAAAGGCGAGGCGTTATATGCAGAAGGAACCTCCATTCATGAGCCTTGAAGCGATGGAATACCTCGAAGGGTTTGGTATTAAGCATTTGCTTGTCGATATGCCTTCCATCGATCGCACTTTTGATGAGGGGCGATTGAGTGCTCACCATATTTTTTGGAATATTGAACAGGGGGCGCATACGCCGGATAAGGATGCTTATTTTTATAAAACGATTACGGAGATGGTTTATGTGCCGGATGAAGTAGCCGACGGACAATACCTGCTCAACCTGCAAATTGCTCCCTTTGTTGGGGATGCAACACCGAGCCGCCCTGTTATTTTTGAATTGTTGTAAAAAAGTAAAATGAACTATAATAATAGCTTAGACTTTGCACGCGAAATGGACAATAATGACCCGCTTGGTCATTATCGAAGCCGGTTTCACCTTCCTCTTCAGGCGAGTGGTTCGCCTTATATATATCTGTGCGGAAATTCTCTGGGCTTGGCGCCAAAATCGACGAAATCAGCTTTGGAGCAGGAACTGATAGACTGGGCGAATCTCGGGGTAGAGGGGCATTTTCATGCCAAAAATCCCTGGATGCCCTACCATGAGTTTCTGACCGACAAAATGGCCAAAATAGTCGGTGCAAAACCCAAAGAGGTTGTCGTGATGAATACGCTCACCGTTAATCTGCATCTGATGATGGTTTCCTTCTACCGTCCGACACCAAAACGGCACAAAATTATTATTGAGTATAGCGCTTTTCCTTCCGACCAGTATGCGGTAAAATCACAAATCGAATTTCACGGTTATAATCCGGAGGATGCTTTGATAGAATTACACCCACGCGAGGGGGAGACGACTTTGCGTACCGAAGATATATTGGAGACAATTGGACGTGAGGGTGATTCTGTTGCTTTGATTCTGCTTGGAGGTGTAAACTATTACACGGGGCAGTTCTTCGACTTAAAAAGCATCGTTGAAGCAGGACACCAAAAAGCGTGTGTTGTTGGTTTTGATTTGGCACACGCAGTTGGTAATGTTCCTTTGTCTTTACACGAATGGGGTGTCGATTTTGCGGTTTGGTGTACCTACAAATATCTCAATTCCGGTCCGGGGAGCGTAGCGGGTTGTTTTGTGAATGAAAGACATCATAAAA
>JALVDO010000297.1 GCA_027008975.1 Saprospiraceae bacterium
CAAAGGAGAAACTTTTTGGGGACTGGGTAAAGGTTATGTTGAATTGGGCGTACAAATTGGCGGACAAACAGGATACATTTATGAAGAAAAAGACGGAAAGCACTACGAATATTTTGCCCGTTATATTGATACACAACACGATACCATTATACATACTTTTTCGACTTATAACAATCAATTATTCACCTTCCCGGTCGGTTTGTTAAAAAACAACAAAACTTATCGCCTTGAGTGGGTTAGAAAAAGGAAGTATAGTTTCATTGACCTCACCTCGCCAACAAATAACAACACAGAGCAGTTGTATTATTTTAATCCCAACAATGTCCAACCCATTCACCTGCTTTATGAAGGTGGGGAAGGAGACTATAATGTGCAAGGTGGAGCAATTACACAGGTGGCAACCAAAGAACCCGATGAGGTTGTTTTTTTCAGGTACCACTTCGGAACCAGTTCTTATGATCACATGAAAGATAAAATTGCATCCACCGAATATCTCAGCAGTTTCTATTTCTCCAATGGAAACCCGGATAAGTTTTTGGTAAACCTTTCCTTAAACGAACCTTTTGATGATATCGAAATACATGGAGTACCGGAAGGGAAAAAATACCCGGGTGATGAGCCCGGCACAAGCCTGCAAAAGAAAACACCCCCTCTAATAAGAATGATGATTCGCAATACCTTCACTAGAAATAGTGAGCCGCAACTCAATGCAATGCCGGAAGATCGCTACTTGGTAGATTTTGGTTATCCCAAGGTGTATCGACTATGGAAAGACCTTAGAAGTAAAATGAAGGGAAGTCTTTCCCGTTATGTCGGAGGAAAATACAGAGAATTCCCCTTTGATGTAAGACTACTATTTAATACCATCGATAGTGGAGCGGGATGGCCTCCAAAATTCACCGTCAAAAATCGCCTGGCATCACAGGTAGCTCCCGTCCTGAGCAACAACGACATCGCAGCATTTGACAATGCTGTATCAACAGCCTACTATAATCTGGCATCCATTGCCGGCAATTACAATCCGCCCTTGACTTCGACTTCAGGCAGCACTTCTTCCCCAAATGGAACGGTGGACTTTTCATTGGTTTATAAAACAAGCCAATATGTAAAAATAGACGGGGGAAAATTGTTGAATAAAATATTCTCAATTTTATTTGAAGAACATGAATTGTCTTCAGGTGGGTATTCATATCAATTTCAGGGACGGGAATTACTCGAGGCAGTGGATAGCGGGCTATATAATCGGGTTCAAAGTGCTATTTGGATATTACCTTTTTCATGGAATTACAAATATAGAACCAATAGGACGTACCGCTTTGCAGTTAATTATTATTTCCCTATTTCCGGACCTTACACCATTCCGGGATCTTTTAAAACTTTCAGATTTAGTCATTAAGACATAGGCTAATAAATAAGATTGTTATGAAAAAAATTGCCGTTTATATTCTAATCATTTTTACTTTTTGTGAAGGCTTCGGACAGTCCATACAGGACTCCCTACTAAGGGCGTATGGCATCAGCGAGGGAGATATTTCTTCGATGAATATAATAAACGAACAAAAAACACCTCAGGATTCGTCCGAATCGGAAGATATATTCCTTATTGCAAAAAATACAGGAGATAGAATCTTACTGAGATGGGCTCCGGCAAAACCTTCAGTTTGGTTATTGGGTAATAAAAAGGGCTATGAGGTGGAAAAGATGATACTGTCAAGGGGACAGAAATTTGAGGATGCAGCCTTTGTTTCCATTACACCCAACCCTATGAAACCCTGGAAGGTAGAAAAATGGGCATCAATTGCGTCACCTGGCAACACGGATAATTATCCTGCCATCGCTTTGCAGGCAATTCATGGAGAAAATAAAGAGGCCGATTTATCAGGGGAGGCAATGGATGCCTTTTTGATACAGTCCGTCGAGTTAAAAAACAGATATTCAATGGCACTTATGGCCGCTGATTTATCAGCCGACGCTGCGACAGCATCCGGATTACGACTGGAAGATGTCGGTATAGACACTTCCAAAATTTACATTTATCGTGTTTTTGTCCATTCAGATTCCCTGTCGCCGCATCAATACATAGCTTATGCGGTTGTTGCAGGAGGTAATATTACTCCTGATGCCATTCCGAAAATTGATACCATTCGAGAAGGAGAAAGACAGGTAGAGTTATTATGGGAAAAAGATTTCCATCAACAACATTTCTCGGCTTATTATATTGAAAAATCTACGGACAATGGCAGGTCATTTTTCAGAATTAATCAAATACCCTTCGTCAGCAGCACCATCCGTGACGACAAGGAGGAGTTTCCGAATTTCAGTTTTCTTGATACCCTTCAGGAAAACTGCCACCCTGCCCAATATCGAATAGTGGGAATATCTCCTTTTGGGGAATTGAGTTTGCCTTCCACTCCAAAAACGGGAATGGGACGCGACAAAACGCCTCCGCCTCCACCAGAAGACATAAAAGCAACTTATCTGCCTTCCGGACAAATGGAGGTCACCTGGCAGTTTGACAAAGACATCAGCGACCTTTCCGGATTTTATATCGGTAGAAGCCAAAACCCTTTGGAAGGATTTGAATTGTTAACCGCGGAGAACCTTCCTCCGACCACTAGAAAATTTACAGATGCCAAACTCGACCCGACAAAGACTAATTACTACATTGTAGGTGCAATTGACACGGCCGGCAATGCAAGCATTTCTCCTGCTGTTTACGGTCTTATCATCGACTCTATCCCCCCTGCGGCTCCTATGGGACTGGAGGGATATATCGACACTTCAGGAGTCGTCAAATTATCTTGGCATCTTGGGAAAGAACAGGATATCATCGGTTATCAAATCTATTATGCCAATGCCGAGAACCACGTTTTTACGCAGTTGACAAACGGACCTTACCGAGATACCACATTTATTGACACCATTTCATTGCGATCCCTTACCGAGGAGATTTTCTTTAAAGTTGTCGCTGTAGATATGAGTTTTAACTATTCTGACTTTTCCGATATGCTTTCTCTGAAAAAGCCGGATATTGTCCCTCCTGCGGCTCCGGTTTTTAAGGATTATACCATCGGTGATAATTATATCTATCTGTCGTGGGCACCAAGTGGAAGTGAAGATGTCCAAAAACATACACTCCTTCGCAAGTCTTCCGCAAAAGAAAGATGGAACAAAATAGCCGAGTTTACCAAAACCGATCCAACTTCATTCAGGGATAGTGATTTGAAATATAATGAGGTATATGAATACCGCATTGTGGCTATTGACGATGCAGGGCACTCATCCTACGCATTTCCGTTGAGATTGAAGGCTCCCAAAAATACATCATCCGTTTCCCCTGTTGAATCTCTTTTCGCTAATTTTGATAAAGAAAAAAAGCAAATTCACCTAAGTTGGGAGTATCATTTTGATGGTGATTATAGATTGGTCATCTATCGTTCCAAAGAAGGAGTCCCCCTTCATGCCATTAAAACCATCAAAAAAGGAGAAAAAGGATTCACCGATTATAAAATAAAAACCAA
>JALVDO010000298.1 GCA_027008975.1 Saprospiraceae bacterium
TATTCCTCATCGCTCATGACAGGCCCCTCCAATAGTAATTTTTGGAGAGTTTCATTAAAATTTCCACAACATTTGTAGCACATTCAAAAAAAGTTGTAACTTCGGGCTTTGAACAAAATAAATTCTTATGGTAGCGATTTTAACCATTGTGCTGGGGGTAATATTTGTCTTATTGGTATTGAGCCTATTGGCTACGACTATTATGGAATTACTCGCCGCACTGCTCAAGTTGCGAGGAAAAAACCTAAAAAAAGCACTTGGTAATCTCCTCGGGGAATACTACGAGAAGAATCCGGAGAGCGAGGATACACTGCTGAACAAGTTCCTCAACAATCCTATGTTCAAGCAGTTATCTTACCAGTATAGCCACAAATCGACCAATCCGCCTTCCTATGTCAATCCTTCTTCTTTCAGGATGATATTGATGGACATTATTATGAATGATGCCAAGGTCAGTGATTTATGCAAAATAGAAGAGATAGAAGCGAAAATCGAAGCGCTTGACAATGAGGAAATACGCGCAGTTTTAAGGCAGCTTTTACGCGAATCTGATGGAAAAGTCGAAGTATTTAGAGCAAAAATAGAAGAGTGGTTCAACGCCGTCATGGATCGGGCATCGGGCTGGTACAAGCGTAAGACCCAACTGATTTTGATATGGCTGGGACTGGCGATTGCAGTCCTATTCAATGCCGACACCATTTCCATATTTGACCGACTGCAAAAAGACCCTGACACGGCGGAGAAAATCGCCCAAATGGCGGAAGACTATGTAGCCACACACGAGAATGACTCTACCCTCGTCAAGACCAATATGGAATACGAAGAAGCTCTTGACGAAGTAAAAAAAATCAAAGATACGCAACTCAATTATATGCGCTCCAGGCTTGGAATGGGCTGGGATGAGGTGAATACCGCTACCTTCACCAATTACGACTGGATTGTCAAAATACTTGGATGGATTATTACCGCACTGGCTATCTCAAAAGGAGCACCTTTTTGGTTTGACATTCTGAAAAAGATCGTAAGCGTCAGAAGTTCGGGAAATAAGCCTTAGACGCATGAAAATTGTACAGCTAACAGACTTGCATATCGGTCGCGAGGATGAAGATACTTACGGTGTTGATGTGCGCCGGAATTTCAGGGAAGGACTGGAAGAAGCCAAAAAACACAATCCGGATTTATTGGTTATCAGCGGTGATTTGTGTTTTAAAATGCCGGATATTTCCATTTATGAATGGATAGCAACTCAATTGAAAAACTACCCGATTTCCTACGAGTTAATGGTAGGCAACCACGATGATCTGGGGATGATGCGTGCTGTATTTCCCGGAATAGAAAAAGACATCAAGGAAGATGGACTTCTATACTTCTTACGAGATTGTGGAGGTGAGAAAATACTCTTCCTCGATACCGACAAAGGACACATCGAAGCCGGACAACTCCAATGGCTGTCCACGCAACTACACTCCAATCCCGGTATTAAAGTCCTTTTTGTTCACTATCCTCCATTTTTGGCTGGCGTACCGTTTATGGATACCAAATATCCCCTTCACACCCGCGAAAGCATCCAAAAGATACTGCTCAATTACCAAAAACCCCTAAGTGTTTTCACAGGGCATTATCATCTCGAAAAGACAGTCAGAGTGGGCAATATTGACCAGAATATCACACCATCGACCTTCTATCAGTTGGATGGAACAACACCCCATTTTCGGGTTGGCAGCCAAAAACGCGGTTACCGCCTTATTGAAACCTTGGATGACGTTGTGCGCAGCATGGTGTTTTATTATTAAAATCAACGTATTTTACAGAAAAGCAGTGCCCTTTTTATTACGAAATATTGAAAAGTAAACCATTTTACGCTACCTTTGCTTGATAAAGCTATTCCCCTTAAGCTTATTTATTCAAAATAAAACTCAAAATCATGAAGAAAGTCATCTTCCTTTTATGCTCAATTTTTCTTTTGAACACCCTTAATGCCCAAAATAAGGTTTGGGTAGGTGGGGCGACCGGCAATTGGAGCGTCGCCACCAATTGGAATCCGGTAGGTGTCCCTAACGCTGGCAGTCACGTCAAAGTCGATGGCGGAGCTACCGTAACCGTTGATGTAAATGCTACGGTAGCTAGTATTTTATACCTTGGAACCAGTACTAGTGCCGGGCATTTGGTTATCCCTGCAGGGGTAACATTAGAGACAAAGAATAGAGGGGTTGTTTTGTTCAATGCCGGCTCCACTCTAACTGTTAACGGTAATTTGCTAGCTTCTTCAACCGACTCTGGCTTTGATGCAATAAGAAATAAGACCGGTGGAACCGTTACTATTGGTAATACAGGACATTTTACTGCGGCAAGTGTCCTCGGAGGCTCTGCTATTATTAGCACAAATGGCAGCACCGTTACTAATAATGGTACTGTCACCCTTCAGAATATTAGTGCAAATGCAGCTATTTCTTGCAGTACCGGTGGTAGTATGACAAATAATGGCACTATCGAAATAGTAGGTATGATCACTAATCTTTTTGCAATCCAAGGTAGCGGATTCACTAATTCTGCAACGGGGATAATCTCGGGAAATAGCACCGCAACTAATTCACGAATAGATGGAGCTGTCACCATTGCCGGAGGAACCATTTCTCCCGGGTTTTCAACAGGTATGTTGTCATTCAGAAATGGTTTTGCGCCAACTGGTATCACTAACTACAATGCCGAAATCGCCAATGATGGCGGAACACTCTCTAATGATGTTTTACAGGCTACCGGAGCGGGGGTTGACATCGGCAATCTAAACGTTGATGTCAGCAATATCGGTTCTAGCCCGTTTAGTGTGGGGAACACCTTTCCTATTTTTCAGACAGACATTGGCTATGCAGGGGGAACTTTTTCGAGTATCACCCTTCCTGCCGGTTATACCTGGAATGTTAATTATGGGACAAATGATGTAGTACTCGAAGTGACCGCCATCCTTCCGGTTGCCTTAGAGGATTTCAGAGCGACCAATATCGACTCAAAGGTAAATCTTGACTGGCTGACTGCCACCGAACGCAACAACAAGGGATTCGAAGTGCAGAGAAGTACGGATGGCAGGCATTGGACAGCTATCGGATTTGTCGAGGGCGCAGGCAATAGCGAGAAAGAGTTGAGCTACTCCTTTTCGGATAATAATCCGGCAGTCGGAACGAATTATTACCAACTGAAGCAGGTGGATTTCGATGGAGCAGCGACTTACTCCAAAATTGAATCGATTAATTTTGCAGGCACATCTAATGGTTTTGATGTATGGCCTAATCCAAGTACGGGCGTCATTCACATCAAGAACACAAAGGGGCTGTCGGATTTGGAAATATTCGATCAAAATGGTATCAAAGTCCAATATCAATTAGAGAAAAGTGGTCGCATCGACCTCTCTAATCTGTCAAAGGGAACCTATTATTTGAAGATTGGTAAGCAAATACAAAAAGTAGTGCTACTCTAACTATGTACGGAACGGTAGGCTGAAAGCCTACGCCAATATCCGCATTGCG
>JALVDO010000299.1 GCA_027008975.1 Saprospiraceae bacterium
ATTGGTGCGGTAATTTTCAAGTAAATAGTTTTTATGCGATTGCCAAGGGGGCGTTGGGATGAGTTGCGGAGCGCGTGAGGGATAGTAGCGGTATGTGCGACGAAGGAGCGCATAGGAGCGGATAGCAACTGACGTTTACAGTCAGTGTTGTTAACCCGACCCCGAAGCATGAGGGGGCACGCCCAAACCTTTCAGTAAAAGTACGCTTGCCTATCTATGGCGGCAGAAAAAAATATTGCCACTTCTAACAAAAAGCGACATTCTCACCCTATATTTGTGGTATCTACTGACAAAAATAATCACCTATGCCGAGCTATAAGCCTAAGGATGTATTAAAAAAGGGGATTAAAGCCTTTGCAAAAACCTTTGAAGAGGAGTATCGTTCCCCGCTTGCCTCACAGCGCAGGACGTTACGGCAACTCATGCGACAGGCGGGACATACCGCTTTCGGACAGCATTATCGCTTCTCCAAATTTATTGAGCGAAAAGATTTGATTGAAGCCTTCCAAAGTGAGGTGCCTTTTCATGATTACGATAAGATATTCAGGGAATGGTGGCATCGTCTTTTGGAGGGAGAGCCGGATGTGTGTTGGAAGGGCAAGGTGCAGTACTTCGGGTTGAGCTCGGGTACGACCGGAGCATCCAGTAAATACATTCCCGTCACCTCCGAAATGACCAAATCTATGCGGCTCGCCGGATTGCGGATGTTTGCCTGCCTGCCCAAGTACAAACTTCCTGCCAATCTGTATCTGAAGAAATGGCTGATGATAGGAGGTAGTGCAAGCCTTGAAAATAGGGGAGAGTACTTTGTGGGTGACCTTAGCGGGATTAATTCCCGAAATCCGCCTCTATGGATTCGACCTTACTTCAAACCCGGAAGGGATATCGTCTTTCTGAAGGACTGGGACCAGCGGATGAAGCGCATTGCCGAGCACGCAAAAGAGTGGGATATCTCGATTGTGACCGGAATCCCCTCCTGGGTGCAACTGGCTTTTGAGTATGTTATTGATTATCACGGTGTCGATACCATTCACGATATTTGGCCCAATCTGACCGTTTTTGTGACGGGTGGTACGGCATTCGAGCCATATCGGAAAAGCCTGCGCAAGATTACCAAAAAAGAGCTGATTTATCAGGACTCTTACCTCGCTTCCGAGGGTTTTATCGCCTACCAGTCACGACCGGAAACCCACGCCATGAAGCTGGTGCTTTCCAATGGGATTTTCTATGAGTTTATCCCCTTTAACGATGACAACTTTGATGATGATGGGAATATTTTGCCTGGGGCAAAAGCGATTACCGTAGCAGAGGTTGAGGAAGGCGTTGATTATGCTCTTTTGATTACGACCTGTGCCGGAGCATGGCGATACCTCATAGGCGATACCATAAAATTTAAAGATAAAGAGCGGCTTGAGTTGGTTATTACCGGCAGGACGAAGCACTTCCTGAGCGTATGTGGTGAGCACCTCTCTGTCGATAACATGAATCAGGGTATTAAAAAAATGGAAGACGAATTGGATGTCGCCATCGGAGAATTCGTCGTGCACGCCATCAAGTCCGGTAATCACTTTGCCCACCGCTGGTATCTCGGTAGCGATGAGCAGTTGGATGCCGGACAGATAGCCACCACCTTGGATAAACACCTCAAAGAGTTAAACGATGATTACAGGACGGAGCGCTCCGCTATGCTAGGCGAGCCGGAGGTGGTTATTATTCCCTGTAGTTGGTTTGTCGATTGGCAGCGGGAGTTTGGAAAGATGAACGGGCAAAGCAAAATACCCCGTGTTATCAAAAAGGAAAAACTAAATCAGTGGAATACTTTTATTAATGCGAAAATGAGTGGGTCGTGAATTTGATTTGGCAGGGGTTTATGCTGGGCATCGGGCTGAGTATCTTGGTGGGACCGATGGCATTTATCTTTCTTCAGATTGGTGTTGAGCGGGGTTTTCGGGCAGGCTTGGCCGCCGGGCTGGGGGTGTGGATGAGTGACTTCTCTTATATCATTGCCGTGTATTTCGGCGTTTCGTATATTCACAAGATTGTTGCCTGGGATGGTTTTGAATTCTGGCTGGGGAGTATCGGTGGCATTATCATTATGATTATCGGGCTTACATCCCTTATTACCCGCCCGCCGAAGCAGCCGGAGGCCATTCGGTTGGATACCAAAAAAAGCTCCTATTTCGCGTTGTTCACCAAAGGGTTTGTTGTCAACACCATCAATCCCTTCCCTTTGATATTTTGGAGTGGCGTCATGACTACTTTTTCTGCGAAGCACAGCGGGGTAGGAGCGGCTACACTCCTGTTTGGCAGCATACTGCTGACCGTCATTGTTACCGATATGCTAAAAATTTTATTAGCCAAAAGGCTGCAAAAAATTCTGACCGAAAAGAATATCTACTATCTGCGAACCGGCTCGGGGATTATTTTGCTGGCGCTGGGGCTGGGGTTGTTTGTACGGTCTTGGGTGTAAAAACAAGAATTAATCCGCCCCACAGGCAACCTATTTCCAAAACGTGTACCTAAAGGAGTAAAGAGATTATTTTTTATTCACCAAAATTATTATCATGAAAAAAAGATTTTTGTATTTGCTATCCTTTTTGGTTATCGGACTTGCCATTACTGCCTGTAATAAAGGTGTAGAGGAGGTAACAGATGATTTTTTAATCAAAGAGTTATCCGCTGCACAGAACATGGAAGAAGTGGCAGTCACCGATTTGCCGGAATCTGTTCAGACCTACCTTGAAGAAAATCAATTTGACACCTATGTAGAAAGAGCTTTGAACCTAAAAAATAAAGGTTATCGTTGTGAGATGGGCTCAGGAGATGTTCTGTACTTTAATGAAGAGGGGCGTATTTTGGTCTTTGGAGAAGACTTTGAGTTCAGAGGTCCACACGGGCATTTTGGACCACATGGTCCGTGTCATCAT
>JALVDO010000300.1 GCA_027008975.1 Saprospiraceae bacterium
TTGCAGCCTGGGCGGGAGGAGTCAGATTAATCGATAATTGCGACATTCCGATTACTAAAAACAACGACTTTACTCAATGAAGAAAAAGCTAACGAATCTACTTAAATTTACCGTCTTTCTCGGGGTTGGCGTCGGCATTTTGTACCTCGTGTATCAAAACCAAAATGCGGCTTATCAGGAAGATTGTCAATTGAAGGGAATCGCGGCGGCGGATTGCCAATTGATTGATAAGGTAATCGATGACTTTACCAGAGTTAATTACTTTTGGGTTGGAATGATTCTCCTTGCTTTTGTCATTAGTAATATCAGCCGGACGGTGCGTTGGAAGATGCTTTTGAAACCGCTGGGGTATAATCCTCGTTTCATCAACGCATTTTTTAGTATTATTCTCGCTTATTTTGCCAATCTCGGATTGCCTAGGATTGGAGAGGTCGTGCGTGCCGGGTCACTCGCAAAGTATGAAAAAATTCCGGTAGAAAAGGTAATGGGTACGATTGTTACGGATAGGATTATCGATGTTATTAGTATTTTAATAGTGACGGGGCTTGCATTGTTTTTTGCGAAAGATGTCATCTGGTTATTCTTTAAGGAAAATGCTCATATTGGGGCTAAAATCGACTCGCTCAGTACGCTCATGCTCTATTTTGGTGGGGCGGCGCTCGTTTTTGCGGGCTTGTTTTTTGCCTTCAAACGGCAAATCGTGAAAACGAAATTATATCAAAAAATCATTCATATTATCATTGGTTTTGCAGAGGGAATTAAGAGTATTCTTCAATTGGATAAACCCTGGCTTTTCGTATTACACAGCATTAATATTTGGCTGATGTATTTCCTGATGACCTACTTTGGATTTCTGACTTTTGGTCCCACTGCAGGCTTGCCGTTGGTCGCAGCGTTGGTCGTTTTTGTTTTCGGTAGCTGGGGTATTGTCATTCCTTCTCCGGGAGGGATGGGAACTTACCACTTTCTCGTTGGGCTCGCACTAGGTATTTATGGCGTGAATGCGGCGGATGGTTTTTCCTGGGCGAATATCGTCTTCTTTTCCATACAATTGGGGTGCAATATATTGATAGGTATCATTGC
Organism: Saprospiraceae bacterium; assembly: GCA_027008975.1. Classification (GTDB taxonomy): domain Bacteria; phylum Bacteroidota; class Bacteroidia; order Chitinophagales; family Saprospiraceae; genus JALVDO01. The sequence continues at coordinate 1,084 of JALVDO010000300.1, forward strand.
CCTTTTGGCACTTCCCGTCATAAATTCAAAGTATGAGCCTGTCCATCACTCAAAAATTGCAATTCAATGAGCCTGTTTGCCATAGAAAAAAAAATATTCGACTGGAATGAACTTGCTAATCAATGTCAAAAATGGCAGCATCAGGGTGAGAAAATAGTTTTCACGAATGGATGTTTTGATATTATTCACTACGGCCATTTGCACTATTTGGCTGAAGCCAAATCTTTGGGGAGCCGCTTGGTCGTTGGCATGAATTCGAGCGACTCCATTTCAAAGCTGAAAGGGAAGCACCGCCCCATACAGGATGACAAAACGAGAAAATTTATGATGGCATCGCTCCAGTTTGTGGATGCGATTACCATATTTGAAGAAGACACACCGTTGGCATTAATCAAAATCATTCGCCCCGACATTCTGGTCAAAGGGGGTGATTGGACACCTGACCAAATTGTCGGGGCAGATATTGTGTTAGGTTATGGTGGAGAGGTACGGAGTCTGCCTTTCATCGAAGGATATTCCACCACAGCTATTGAGACAAAGATAAAGAACGGATAAGGGTAGGCGACTTACAAATCGCTGAGTTTGTTCTTAATATCTTCTACTTTCTTGAGTTGCTCCTCAATTGCTTTGTTTATTTTTTCCTGCTCCTGCTCGTTCTCTTTGAGGTGTGCCTGTGCGCGTTCTATTTCCTTTTGATATTTTTTTTCTGCGCTGATGAGTTTCTTCTTTTGTGACTCTAGTTTTTTTAGAACATCCTCCTCGTTTTCGAGCGAAATTTGGATGTTTTTCCGGGCAACTTTTAGGGCATACCTCAACAATAACTTCTCTGCTTCCTTGTCGCCTCCGTTTTCAGACGAGGCAAAGGCACTGCCTTGGTCTATCCAAAGAGTCAGGAAGGAGTCACCCTTTCTTTCATCCACTTTGGCGTAAAAGGTCACACCGTGTCCCTCATCCAGCGTGCGGTCGTCCACATCTGCCGAGACGTACTCCTTTGTCTTGCGGTTCCATTTTGTTTTCGCTCCGTAAAAGTCCTTAACAAAATCCTTCCATACGGTCGTAGCGACTTTCTCATCCGTATCCGGCAATTCAACGGTAAAGCTCATGCGGTATCCAAGGCTCATCTCTTTCATGGCTTCTTCAACCTGCGCGAGCACAAAGTTACTTGCCAGCATTATCAGGAATGCGATTGTTGTTACTTTTTTCATATTTATTTAAATTTTGGTTATTGTCAAACCCCTCGAATTCGGGGGAATTAAAATCTATTTTTATGACTCCAAACCTCAACCTTGGTCACAATCAAGGTATGACTACCCGCAGTACTTTTTGCAATAATGTTATTGTCACGGGGCTATTGCCTAGAAACTCACCATCGGCTTCGATGCCAATCGGTTCTTCAGCGAGGCTTTCGACGTGAACTTCATTGGTTGTGTAGCCTTTTATTTTTTTGTGTTTCAGAATTGTTTCGTTAAAAAATCGCCAGGTGTTCAACAAAACACCCAGCTTGCTGATATTCCCCGCAAGCGTAACCGCCAAATATTTTCCGGTTGGATTGGCGTGCGGTACAAGGCTCATCCCGCCGCCTGAGTATTTGCAAACACCTATGTTGATCGTGTAGAATATATCGCTGTGTGAAACGCCATTGATGGTGACTTTTGCCCGTTGTTTTTTATATTTAAAAAGGCATCTCAATATGAATAACAAATAGATGTTCCCCGACTTTTTAGCTACTTTTTTTTCTTCTAAGTTTTTTACAATGAAGGCGTCATAGGCCATGCCGGCTACGTTGACAAAATAGCGAGTAGCTGGTTTGTCGCCTATGAGGTAGTCAATCTTTCCCGCATTTACAAGAATGGTTTGTTCTTCTTTTACCATTTGCACCCATGCGTCAAAATCAGTCGGGATATTCATGGTCTTCACCCAATCATTACCCGAGCCGAGCGGATAATGTGCATGCGTGATTTCATGAGAAGGAATCTTGTTTTGTTGGAGAATGCCGTTCGCCACTTCATGGTTGGTGCCGTCTCCGCCTATGGAAATTATACGACGGGCATCATCCTCTAAAATAGCATTAATTGTTAGTTGCGTTGCGTGTCCTGTATTTTTAGTTTTCCAAGTTTTCAGAATAACCAAAGGGGTAGAACTTTTTAGTCGTTCTACTATTTGCTCTCCCGCTCTTTTGAATTCAGCACTTCCTGCGACGGGGTTTAATATGACGTACCAGCCGGGTTGCTTCACGCTGTATTTTATGGTCTTAGGATGACAATCCGCTTGGTTGCCAAGGTGTGGCCTCTTGCGTCTGACAGGCTGTATAGGTACGTGCCTCTATTGAGGAATGAGACATCGACTTTTTCTGTCAAAGAGCCATTAATTGAATATTTTCTCGACCAGACCTCCTGACCTAATATATCGTATATTTTTAGATTGTAGTCGCCT
>JALVDO010000301.1 GCA_027008975.1 Saprospiraceae bacterium
AAAAACTTTAGCCAAAATAACTTAATAGTGACTACTTAGCTTGAAGGAATGAGAACAGGTGGGGCGATGAATGGATGTAGATGTCAGGGCTACGCCCCTTTGGGTTTTTTATAGCCCATTTAATTACGAAGATTAAGGGGCTAACGCCCCAAGTAGACTCTATACTGCGTACTTGAGTAGTTACTATATTTGTATAGCAGATGCCACTAAAAAAATACAGGAGGTAGCCCTAATATCTTCGTAACAACAAGTAGCGATGGATTAATTAGGGGCGTAGCCCTGTAATCTAAAACATAAAGACACGGCAATTACATACATCCAATTATACATTTAACACGTTTCGCCATCAAAGAAAGATTGAGTCCAGTAGTTACACTTAGTAAACAAAACCCTTATTATTAAAAAGCCGAACATCAATATTTGGGTGGCTCTGCCGAAAAGCCTCAACTTCATCAGTCAAATCTGTCCAGTCACCGGTGTAACCAAAAGCGATAGGTAGTACAACAGAGGGATTTTCAAGCTGTGTATCCAATCGGATTAACTGCCCCGAAGAAAGCACATAAAAGTGCCCATAATCACCCTCTTTTAATTCCAGCGCATATCCCCTACTCGATAATGTACTAATAAACTCTTCAGCCGCAGTCTTATCGCTTAGATTACCCATCGCAACGTAACCCCAAACAAAAGCATTAGGTATTTTATGCAATACAACATCCGAAACGGATAAGCCATGTGACGAATTCAACTGAAGTTCATATTGATTGTCATCAACAACCAGAAAACCCGGATTTTCTACCACATCCTGAAGGTTAATAGAAATATTGTAAGTACCGTTCTCGAGTCTGCCTATATAGACATCAGCCTGATATGGACCAATCCCTTCGATACAATTACCTGGATCAATCGTTTTCTTAATGGTAAGGTTATAACCACTGTCAGCTGTATTTGTAAGAGAATAATTGATACCTCCATTCAAACAGTCGGCCAACTTAACGGAAGAGAGGTGCAGAACAAACAAACGATTATTAGCGCCCAGTTGCTCGAACATTCGTATATTAAACTCCGTCTCAATGTTGGAAACAACAATAGGATTGATAGGCGATTTTTGGTATTGACATCCACTAATCAAAAAAAAAGCTATTATTCCCAAAAATACAGTTTTGCTCAATTGTCTTATCATAATTTTATATTCGTAGTATTATCAATCAAACGTACCGTTCATCAAAATGCTGCTTTAAAGATGTATTATTTTAGTTTTATTTCCACTCGCCGATTCGCTTGTCGTCCTGAAGAGGTGGTATTCGTCTCTATTGGTGCGGTCTCTCCCATCCCTTTTGTAAGTATCTTAGCAGGATCAGCCCCGATGGAGACCAAATAATCTTTAACTGCCTTTGCCCTGTTTTGTGATAACAACATGTTGGAAGATGCCGCCCCCACATTATCGGTATGCCCAATAATAACAATTGACAAATCGTTTTCATCTATCCAGTCTTTTAACCTTTTTAATTCGGTATGGGAAGTCGTTTTGATTGAATATTTGCCGGTATCAAAAAATAAATTATTCAATGGTAAACTAACATTCTCCGCTTTACTCTCAGCAATGGTAGTCAGAACCATGTCTTTATCCAATACAAAATTAACGCTTTCCTCTGTTACCTCAATATTTCCGGACAGCGGAAAATATCCTTTTTTTTCAATGGTATATCCATAAAGTCCTTTCTCCGGCAAAATAGCAAAAAAGTATCCGTTTTCGGGATTGGAAGTTGTTTTTTGCACTTCTTTTCCGGTATTCAACTGTGTCCAAACAATATCTGCCCCAATCCCTTTCCCTGCTCTCGTCTTTACAAAGCCGGAAATACTGGTCACTGATTCTGCTTGAAACTCTTTGGCAAGTGGTATCAAATAAATATCACTTTCCCCAAGCCGCTGTTTGTTATAATACCCGTTTAATCCATCTGTCGTCACCCGAAATCCCCAATCATAATCGGAGGAGTTAACGCTTTCTCCCAAGTTCTTGGGCTCTGACCACTTATCCCAACCATCACCTATGCGTTCTGTCACATAAACATCCAACTTGCCATAACCTCCAGGTCGTTCAGAACTAAAGTATAGGGTTCGCATATTCGGATGTAAAAAAGGACTTCGCTCATTATTGTCCCGGGTATTAACAGGTTCGGGCATCCGAACGGCATCACTCCAAGTCCCGTCCTCCTGAAGATGAGAGATATATAAGTCCTGAATACCAAGGAAAGGCTGTCTGGTAAAGATAATTACCTTCCCATCCGAGGAATAGGTTGGGTCGGAATTCCAGTTTTCAGCATTAAAAGTGGCGGGCAGTTCGACAGGATCTGACCACCCCGATTTGGTTTTGGTAGTCTGTGCAATTCGTCCGGAAAGAAAAACAAGCATAGTATTACCATCTGATGAAATCGTCAGTGGCGACACATTTGTAGCCTTTACATTTAATTCTTCAATAGGAGTAGCTTCCTGAAATTGTCCATCCTGAAACCGGGACACATATATCTTTTCGGTTCCGACCTGCCTACAAAAATACAAGTATTTCCCATCCGTTGTCATCACGGGTACATACTCGTCATAATTCGTATTTATCAGCCCGAAAATCCCCTCCCCTGTTTTAGGCTTAGCACGACGATCCAGCACTTTGGTATTGGCTTTTTTCTTTTCTCTAACCTTCTCAATTGCAGCATCCACTTCCGACATAAATGGGCAATCAGGATAACTCCGCTTAAAGCTCTGTAAACGCCCATAGGAGGGCTGATCCTTTAAGAACAAGTCTAAGCCTTTTCGCCATAAATTCCGATTTTTAGAGTGGGTGGGGTACTTGACAGCCAAGTTGGTACAATCCTGCCAGGAGCCCATTTCGATAGCCATATCAACGACATTATTCATTATTTTTTTTTTGTCCTGAACTATCAATTCAGGATATGGAAATTCGGTATGTCTTTTCAAGAACTCGTCTAACGAAGCCTCATCGTCGCCGACCTCGTCCTTGTAGCGTTCGTAATAAGCCTTCCAAGCTTCTCGAACCTTGGGATGGTCGGGATATTCTTTTATAGCTTTAAGAATATCATGTCGGTCGTCAACATTTCCAATATTATCAAAATAATCGTCCAGTGCCCTTGCTTTCATCCCCGACCATTTAGCCTGTTTTATAACCGAAGGGTTGTTCTTCTCAAATTCCAAAAGCTGGTCAAGTGATTCCCCATCTAAATCAGTCAAAGCCGACTGAAAGTAGATATCCTCCACTTCTTTAACTCTTGGATAATTTGGAAATTGATTAATGAATTGCTTCATTGCCCGCGGGTCTTTCTTTGCCATCACATTTTCAAAGCGCTTCTCGGCAAAATGGTTTTTGTCGTTCTGAATAATGTCCTGAATGGGAGAATCAGGATATTTTTTTTCGAAGGCAATGATGTCATCATATCGAGGATTCTTTTTTCGATACAAACGATAAAAACGCTCCCAAACGGGCTTTCCATCAGGATGATTTGGA
>JALVDO010000302.1 GCA_027008975.1 Saprospiraceae bacterium
ACACTAAACTTTTTATTGACCCGGTAGTCAATAGTCAGGCTGGCAGGTAAAACATTGACCTGCTTTTTGTCTTTAAGGAATGTAGGTAAAAGTCCTATTCCTGCAGAAACTTCAAACTTTGGAAGGCTTTTTTGTGCAAAGGTAACCTGAACAAAAAATACGGCAATCAACATCGAAAGAATAGTGCGGTTTTTCATACTCAAAGGATTTTAGCGGGAAGTTATATAAACAGTTTTAGTTCAATCTTTTATGGACATAGATACCCTATCCCGTGCAGTGACTGCTCAGGTACCATCGTCCAATAAAGAAGCTTTATTCGACAATTAGTTAATTTATTAGTAATTGTGCTTTGGGGTCTAACTCCAAAATAATAATAGAGTAAACCGAGTGTTTGTAAAAATATGTTTCAATATTACTTACTTAGACGCTCCAAGTCAAGTTTTCGTTGGCTAATAAGATAATTTTAACACTTATTTTTGCCAATTTTACTTTTCTTTAAGATTTCCAAGCGTGAAGGCGAATGTATTTATATAGACACAAAAAATAACATCCCCCCTACTCTAGTAATGTTTTTTTTCAAAAAAGTAACTATTTTTTTCTATCTTTGTACAAAACATGTAAGCTTATGAAACGTCTTGTCATATTTTCAATGTCTTTGCTTTTCCTCACGCACGCCGGAAAGGCACAATCCGAAGTCAAAATGAGCCCGGCCGTTTTAGGCGGTATTCTCGCGCTTTCTTATGAGCATGGATTCAACAAGGACTTTGGTTTAGAACTCTATGGTTACCTCATACCGGATGGAAGTGGCGGATTGTCGCTTGCAGGGAAATACTACCTCAATCCAAGATTAGGTCTCGACCGCTTCCATGTAGGTATCTTTCTATCCGGAATATCAGAATTTGGCTTCGGCGGAGGATTTTTGGCAGGCATGAAAATCGTTGCCCGAAAAGGATTCCTCTTTGAAATTGGTTTAGGGGTAGGACGAGGTACCGACGGGACAATTCCCCACTTAAAACTCGACTTTGGTTACCGCCTGGGTCGGAAGAAAACTTCCAAGGGTATTGAAATGCCGTAAAAAAACATCACTACCTCACTACCACAAACTTGCCGGTAAATACTCGGTTGTTGCCCGTACCCGAATGGATATTCTGCACCTGAATGTAGTATAAGCCTTCTTTAAGATTGGTGCAATCAACCGGAGACGATAAATCATTGCCTCTAGCTATCTGCTGTCCCAACTGGTTGTAAATAACATAAACCAAGCCGGAAGTCTCCTCTGTCGGCAAATGAATTTGTAAACTGGTGTTTACCGGATTGGGACTCAGTCGTAGTACAACATTAGCCGAAGGTTGTTCTACGACGGCTGTTTCCTGTGGTGCTTCATCACCGACAACAGGGCGCATCATGATGGCACCATCATAAATATAATCCGGCTGTGGATTCCATTCGCCCAAGCCATTGTCGTAAACATAGGCAAAGGACTTGGCGTTAGGGTTATTCCTATCGTATCCGACGCCGATGCAGAAAAAGGACTGGCAGGCATCTTTTTGTTCCCATCCAATGTAGAACTTCCCGGTTGGTAAATCCAATGGAGCAGGATTGCCATTCTCATCTATCAACGGATAAGTTGTAAAGCCTTGAAGCGTATCGTAGAAAAGGTCAGGTCGATACGCCTTGAAAGTATGCTCATAAACCGGCTCACCCAAAAGGGTATCCGTCCACACCTTCAATACAAATCTTTGATTGTCGGCGGACTGGGCATACAAATGTGGGAAATAAAACTGCACCGCTTGTAACTGATCGGGCGCGGCTGTAGCAAACTGCACCGCAATCTGATGCCCTTGTGTAACGATAATGGCAGCCTCCGCCGTACCATCATCGTAAGCAAAATAATTGTCAAAAACAGTCGATTGAACAACCTGATCGTTGCGTTGTACCCCCTCATACCCCGCTCCGGAAATCTGCGAGCCATGTGATAATCCATAAGTCGTATTAAAAACCAGCCTGTCATGCCCATCCAACGAGGGGTCTTGCATATTTGCCAAAAAGTCACCCCAAATGGATTGACCGCTCGTCGGAAATTCCATCATCGGAAAACTCCGGTTATTGGGCTCCTGATTCGTCACGTTAGCTTCCAACCCGTTGAGTAAAACAATATCACCGCCAAGTGCATTTAATCCGGTCGTCTCCTCTTCTATCCTGATAAAAGTGGGGCTAATATTCAAGGTTTCCTCGGCGTGGTTGTACAGACCGACATCCACCGAATTGGCTAGTTCCGTCGTCTCCTTCCCCTGCAAATGACGCCAGGGCATGGAAGTATAATTTTCTAATACATAAATCGGTGGTTTGGTAAAGGCAATATCATCGAAAAAAGGCTCTGGCGGATTGGCATCCAACCGGACGTAGTCCAGATTCCAGACATCATTCACACCCTGTCTGTCCGAATAATTAATAAATCGAAATTGAAAGCCATCATACCGATATTCGCTCGTAACCGGAATACTGAAAAACTCAAAAGGTGCTATCGTATTGATAGAAACGTTGCCGGGGATACCGTGATGGCTATTCACCTGATGCCAAGTACCATTTTCATCCTTAAATTCAACAACGAGGGAATCCTTCTCCTCCGGGCGATCAGCAAGACCACCAGGCTGTATCCAGTAGTTCAGGTGGTAATCACCTGCGCCATTAAAGTGAATGTAATTGGAGGTGAGATAATCCGCTTTACCATAAGAGGAGCCATAAGGTCGGCCGCGTAGGTCTACCCCGTCAAAAGTCGCAACACCAATAGAGGGGGGGTTCTTGGCAATGGTGCGATTGACAAATACTTCCCGATCCAACCAATGTGCCTCGTCGGTAATGTGTGTATCTTCTGAAAAATCATCAAAAAACGGGGTCGAAATCATGCCCTTTGCAATCGCAATGGAAAAGTGGAAAGTATCACAAATGGCATTCACATCACACATTCTCAGGCAAACGGAATCAACACCTCCGATTCTGCCTGCTTCGTAAATAAATTGATTATCCGGTTCCGAGTAAGTCGTAAAATACTTACGTTGGTCTCTACCCTCGTAATCGCCTTCCTGACAAGGGACAAATTCCGAGCAAAATAAATCCGCCGTCAATAGACTTTGATCAGCAACTATAAGTGTCGTCTCTTCGGGCATGAGATTAATGGTCGGAGGGAAATAATGCCGACCGGGACGATTGACTCGAATCCGGTAAGTAATGGAAGTGTAACAGGTATCAAACGAGGCACTACAATAAGATACCCGCAACGTATCCATCCCCGTTGTCACAGTGGAACTTGCGGTATAAACCAAGGTATCATTCACAAGGGTAGCCGTCCCAAAGTCTAGAATATCACAGTTATCACATCGCAAGACTCCCGTAGTATCAATAAAGTAATTGATTAGAAATTTGACATCCTTTGTCACTGACTGCTCCGGCAATAGATAAATCACCCCGGGTTCGCGAGGATTGCAGGCTTCCTTTTCCTCATCGGCGTTATTATTTTGGTAACGCCAATCTTTGGGCAATTGCTGTTGCAAGTCAAATTCGTAGCGTTCAATCACCTCGTTATTGCGCAAAGGTACCACTTCCTGTGACCATGCGTTCAATCCCACAAATAATAATAGTAGTAGTGCTAATGTATATTTCACGTTTATATTTTTTGGTAACTACTAGTACACCACATTCTGCCTAAAAGCGAGTATCCTTAAGTAGTTACATTTATGGCTTGTTTGACAAAAAGGAAACGAACATTCAAATATTTTGTTGTTGCAAAAGGAGGCTTTCACATAATCAATTTGCACAGTGGGCAGGGCGAGAAGTGGCCGTGTAAATTTTCACTTTGCCTCCTTTCTGCAATCGCTTGCCTGCAGCCGGCTCCTGTCGTACCACAAACCCACTTTTACTTCCGACAACCTCTCCGATTTGTAAGTCGTAATTAGAGAGCATAAACTCTACGGCATCAAACTTCTGGCAAACTAAATCCGGCACATTGGCGTAATTGGAATGGCGGGTTGAAATGACAAACTCTAATGTAGAGCCTTGCAATACTTTCACGCCTTTTTTCAAATCCGAAGGTGTTATTTTTTTACCATCATAATACATATACAGGATGGTTTTATCCTCCAATTTGGCGTTAAATTTCCGCTCCTTGATAATGGTTTGCAATTGATAAGGATGCTTACGCAATGACCTTGCGTAGAGTTCGTAATTGTCGTTTCCGATTGTTGAAGGCAATTCAAACTCCAACTGGCTATTGGTGTAAATATTGACGTATATTTTCCTGCCTTCTTTAATATGTGCTTCGGGTTTGGGGATTTGCTGATAGATCTCGCCCGGAGTTTTCCCTGATTCGAATTGTCTCTCCAGGACGACCATTTCCAGCCCCTTACTTTTGGCACGGTCGGTAGCATCTTCCACCTGTTGTCCGATATAATTATCCACCACAAGGTAACTGTTGTGACGGGTATAACTCCGCATCCACAAATTGAGTAAAATAAAGCAGAGTATCAAAAAACCGGCAATTGCACCCAAGTTTTTCAAAAACACCTTAGAGGTAACAAATGACTTCAAAGTCTCGAAGAAGGACATCTGTTCTTCGACAGCAATATTTGCCGGATTTGCCTCGCGTGTAACCATTGGCTCTACCGCCTGAGAGACGGTATTTTCAATCTTGGCTTCCCCGGTATTTTCGCTTTCCATAACAACTGATTTTAATGCGCTTTTTTTCCTGTCTTCCAATCTTTGGATGCCAAAAGTAATAATTTTATCGATTATTTGCGCCTGTGAATTATTATTTTGCCATTTCAGGTTGCTAAAAGGAGCAGACTGTGTCACTAAAGGCAGACTGTCAACCCGCTCAATAATCATATCTGCCTTTCCCGAAGGATTGACTGCGAGTTGTCCATTAATCAGGGCATACCCTCTAATATCCAATATCCGTACCAAGCGTTCTGCCTCGAGATACAATTGCGAAAGTATGGCTTCGGTGTCCAATACGTCCGACTTGATTTCCAGCACATTCCATTGGTCTTCGGTGGCGACCATTGGCACGGAAAAGGTATAACTAATCATTGAGTCGTCATCCTCAGAGGTGTAAACACCAAGGATGAAAGGTGAAGAGAAAACACTATTCTCAATGGAGTAATTCCCTTTCAAAATAAATGCATCCACATCGGGCTTTTTTGCTAATTGCCACTTCTTTTTCTCCTTGTCGGAAATGGAATAAGCATCCCTAAATGTAAGCTCTAACCAGGCAAGCAGGTCTTGCCTATTCTTCAGCAAAACAGCGGTTAACAGACAAGGTTCATCCTCGGCTTCTACTGCAAACGGGTAATTCAATTTATCTTCAATAACCTTTATCAATTGGACAACCCGGGCTTCATAGGCATCCTTTTCTACCAAAACAGCAGGTTGTACCAAAAAGTCTTTATCCTTCAATAAATCATTGGTCTGAATCTTGTGCTGAAGCAAATTCATCACCGCAATATCGGAAGTATTATGAGCAAGCTCTAAAGCCTCTAATGACATCTGCAATTGCCCGTCTGTACCAGGGCGCTCGTAAAGAGCAATCCAAACGGCGTCCACTAGATTTTTGAGCTGGTCATTATTTATACGAACAGGCAGGTCGCCACCGGTCGGATTAGGAGCCTCCGTCTTTTCCCATTGTAAAATATTGGTGCGAATATCATCAATATTGTGTTTGTAAAGCAAATGCACCGGAATTTTGTAAAATCCTTTGTTCCCACCCACGAAAAAGAGCAATTCCGGGGTATAAGCCGGCATTTCCAGCAGCAATTCGTAAATATTTCGCGCCGATAAAAGCGCCTCCTGACGAAGGCATCCGCTCCCTCCAAATACAATCCCAATTTTATGTTTTGCCGAATTCATTTTACAAAAATAAGACCTTCTTTTGGAAGGGAGGTAGAAATGGGTGATTTTTTGTCCATACTCGGAATAATTTTCTTACTTTGGTGCCTTAAAGTAATATTAATATCAAGCATTTATTATATGAAAAATAATAACACCTACGCACTCCGATTATTACCCTTCTGTTTTCTTGTCTTTTTATCCTTGAATGCGCTTGCGCAAAAAGAAGAAATTCCCATCAAAAGCTATGAAGCACTCGAATGGCGACCAATTGGTCCTTTCCGGGGAGGGCGATCGGCAGCGGTGACAGGAGTACCTGGCAAACCGAAATTATTTTATATGGGCAGCACAGGAGGTGGCGTCTGGCGTACCAACGATGGAGGAGCGCACTGGGAGAATATCTCTGATGGTTACTTTGGTGGCTCTATTGGCGCGGTGGCCGTCAGCGAAGAAGACCCCAATGTCATCTACGTTGGTGGCGGCGAAGTGACGGTACGAGGGAATGTCTCATCCGGCTCGGGAATGTGGAAATCGGTGGATGCCGGTAAGACCTGGGAATCTATCGGGCTAAAAAACTCACGCCACATCCCAAGGGTGCGAATCCATCCCAAAAATCCGGATTTGGTGTATGCCGCCGTCCTTGGTGATTTATTTAAGTCCTCAAACGAAAGGGGTATTTACCGTTCCAAAGACGGAGGAAAAACGTGGAAAAACATCCTCTTTGTCAATGAAGATGCAGGAGCAGTGGATTTGATTCTCGACCCGAATAATCCACGCATTATTTTTGCCTCCACCTGGCGCGTCCGCCGAACACCATATAGCATGGAAAGCGGAGGCGAAGGCTCTGCCCTGTGGAAAAGTACTGACGGGGGCGATACTTGGAAGAACATTTCGACAGCAAAAGGATTGCCCAAGGGCATCTGGGGCATCAGCGGCGTCACTATCTCGCCCGTCAATTCCAACAGAATATGGGCGATCATCGAAAATAAAGACGGAGGTGTATTTCGCTCCGATGACGGGGGGGAAACCTGGAAACTAGTCAATAACGAACGAAAACTCCGCCAACGAGCCTGGTATTATTCCCGCATCTATGCGGACACGCAGGATAAAGACCGGGTCTATGTCGCCAATGTCCGGTTTCATCGATCTAAGGATGGAGGCAAGACCTTCGAGAAAATCAGTACTCCACATGGTGATCACCATGATTTCTGGATTGCACCTGAAGATCACAATCGCGTAATAGTAGGTGATGATGGAGGAGCACAAATAAGCTATGATGCTGGTGACAATTGGAGCACTTACCTAAATCAGCCCACTGCACAGTTTTACAGAGTCACAACGGACAACCACTTCCCATACAGAATTTACGGCGCTCAACAGGACAACTCTGCCATTCGCATCAAACACCGCTCATCAGGAGGTGCCATTACCGACCACGATTGGGAGACAACCGCAGGAGGAGAGAGTGCACATATCGCCGTTGACCCCAAGGATGAAGATGTCGTTTACGGAGGCAGCTACGATGGCTTCTTCACGAGATATAACCACCGGACAGAACAGATACAAGCCATCAATGTATGGCCGGACAACCCTATGGGACACGGTGCAGAAGATATGAAATACCGCTTTCAATGGAATTTCCCCATTTTCTTTTCACCACATCATCCCGAAAAATTATATGCCGCGTCCAACCACCTGCACGTAAGTACCAATCAGGGGCGCTCCTGGAAAACCATCAGTCCCGACCTTACCAGAAATGACAGCACCAAACTGAAGCCATCAGGTGGTCCCATCACAAAAGATAATACTGCAGTCGAATACTATTGTACCATTTTTGCCGCGACGGAATCACCCTTCGAGAAGGACTTGCTTTGGGTTGGCTCCGACGATGGATTGGTGCATATTAGTCGCGACGCCGGTCAAAACTGGACAAATATCACACCAAAGTCCTTTCCCGAATGGCTGATGATCAACAGCATTGACATCAATCCCTTTGAAAAAGGCAGCGCTTATATCGCCGGGACGAGATATAAACTCGGCGATAACACCCCCTATTTGTACAAAGTCACCAACTACGGCAAATCGTGGAAACTAATCACAACCGGCATTCCCGATGACCATTTCACAAGAGTCGTCAGAGCCGACCCCGGGCGCAGGGGACTGTTGTATGCCGGTACGGAAAGAGGGGTTTTCGTCTCTTTCGATGACGGGCAAAACTGGCAGCCTTTTCAACAAAATTTACCCCTTGTCCCTATTACAGATATGGCGGTTAAAAACAATAATCTCATCGTTGCCACTCAGGGACGGAGTTTTTGGCTGATTGATGACCTGACGCCCTTACATCAACTAAATCCGGACGTTGCAAAGAGGGATTTTTACCTCTTCCGCCCTATCGACTCCTACAGAATGCGCGGATCGCAAAATAAAAAAGTTAAAAATGCGGGAATCAATCACGCAGCAGGGGTTACCGTCGTTTTCAACATCAATAAGCTGCCGGAGGACTCGACCGAGGTACGCCTTTCCTTTTTGGAAAACGATGGAACACTCATCAAGTCCTATAACAATCTGGCGGAGAAAAAGGAAGAAAAATTAGAAATCAAAGAAGGGGGCAATACCTTCTCATGGAATCTTCGATATCCCGATGCCAAGAAGTTCAAAGGTATGATTTTCTGGTGGGGAAGTACCGCAGGTGCCAAAGCAGTACCGGGAACGTACAGGGTGCGACTCGTCGTGGGAAAGGACAGTATCGAGCAGCCATTTACCATTTTAGCTGACCCGCGTTCGCCATCAACGCAGGAAGATTATCAGGCTCAATTTGACTTCATCAATGACATCAATAAGAAGGTAACCGAGGCGCACGAGGCAATTATAGAAATTAGAGACATCAAAAACCAACTAAATAATTACGCAGAGCGTCTTAAAGAGAAAGAGGATGTTAAAGATGTTGTCAGCAAAGCAAAGGAGTTGGTCAAGTCGCTCACAGAAATAGAAAAAACGCTTTATCAAACCAAGAACAGAAGTGGACAGGACCCTCTCAATTTTCCAATAAAACTGACGAACAAGCTGGCACACCTAAACTCATTGGTCGGAATGGGGAATTTCCGTCCGAACAAGCAGGATATCGAAGTCAAAAAAGAACTGGAAGGATTGATTCAAGAACAGTTAAATCTTTTTGAGGAAATAAAAGAGAAGGACATCACCGCTTTTAATGAGTTGATGAAGACGAAGGGTGTTGATGCTGTGTTTTGGAAGGGGTTGTGAGTTGAGGTTTTCGGATTCGGATTGGTAAGCTTCCGAAGTATGAGGAAGATTGCTAAGCCGAATTTAAGCCCGTACGGGCGAGAAGGTGTCAACTTAGGAGCGGAGCGGGTTGCGAAACCCTTGTAAAAAAATGTGCTAATGGAAATGACTTACAAATAGAAGAATTACAAAAAAAAACAAAAAAAATGAAGCTAAAACTAATCTTGCTGACTGCAATGACAATGGTCATGGGAGTAGAACAAAGCGCTGGCCAAAACCCTAGATTTGGGGAGGAAAAATTTGCTTATTATTGGGCTATTGACAAACTGATTAGTGCCAAGGAGCCCGTCTTTGCACTGGGAGTAGAATACAAAACGCCTTACAGATTATCTCTTTCCGTGGATGGTGGTGTGGGGAAGTATTACAATAATAACCTATTCTACTTTGATGATTATCGCGCCAAAGTGACAAATTCGAATGTATTCAGGACAAGTGTGCATCTAAAATATTTTTACAAAAGGAAATACAGCATGAGAAAACTCCGAAGGTGGCAGCGGAGGTCGGCACAAGGGAGGAAAGTAAAGCTTCGCAATCTAAATAACACGCGATACTATATCGGTTTGCAACTATCGTATTACACAAGGTCTTACGAGGCCGCAAATGGTTCCTATTACGACCCTAACAAAACTTCTACATTAAGCTTTTCTCTTAGTTCTTATTCACACGCTGCTATCAAATCAAGCCGGTTCAGGGTTGGCATTACCAATGGGATACAGCGAAAACTGCCCAATTCCAGAATATACGCAGAGTTGGCTATCAGTGCAGGATTTCAGCTACAGGAAACGGGATTATTTGACGTTGTCCCCACGCTTTCTTCGCCCTCTTCCTTTTATAATTTCTCAGAGGATTATTATGTAGGGCAAAACATCTCACCATATATCCATTTCCACCTAAATTTAGGATTATTTTAAGCATAACAGCCATGATAGATAAAACAATTCTCACGGTCATCTTATTGGTTGGAAGTGGAATGCTTCATGCCCAATCTCCCCGATTCGAGGATGAGCAATTCAGCTATTACTGGGCGATGGATAAACTCGTTAGTCTTCGGACGCCCATGATGGCATTTGGAGTAGAATATAAGTTACCTTATCGACTGTCGGTTGCTTTTGAGGCAGGATATAGTGGTCGCCGCCATCTAAAAAGCGGCACCCTCATCGAAGAAATCGGAAGAGAAATATCTAAGTCTTTTGTCCTCAAAACCGGAATCCACCTCAAGTATTTTTTCAAAAAGCAGTATTCTGACGGGGAATTACGCAGGTGGAGAAAAAGGGTTGCCATAGGGAAGAAAGCCTTTTTGCAAAACAGGCCAGGGAAAAAGTACTATTTTGGCGTTAATTTCACTTTCAAGCCGGAGAGTTACTTAGTAAAAAACGGTTTTTATTACGCTTACAATCCCACACTCGGATTTCGCTCTACCTTTGCATTTTCCTCTGCGACTGTCAAATCTAATAGATACCGGATAGGGATTTCGTATGGGCGTCAGAAAAAATTTAAGTCGCTAAAAGGCTATGTTGAAACAGGTGTTTCATTGGGGTTACAAATGAGGGATGTCGAATATTTCAAAGTCGTACCGACCATAGGAGCAGCAACAGGCGGCTTTTATTTTTATGAGCCACTAGATGCTTATCGGGGAAAACTGATACTTCCTTTTCTGCATTTTTCTTTCATTGTGGGATTTTATTGAAGCCCGTTTGCCATTCGCTTAATTTTCACTTTAAACTTGCGCCATAAAACAAGTCGGGGATAACAGTCGTTTAAGGCATAGACAAATAATTTTTCTATGAGCAAACATTACACACTCCTTTTATTGTTGTTAATACTATTGGCACTACCCGGCATCGGGCAAAACGACTCCTCAGTCCTGGCAAAGCATGACTCGATTTATCAACAACGCATAAAAAAGGAAAAATTATTTGGCGTTTATATTCCCACTGATCTCGGGGATGCTTTTGCACAACTAAACAAACTCATTAGTCCCGAATCAAAAAACAAATTTAAACGCGTACCGGAGGCTACTGCCGTGAAGAAATTGCACTTTAGTTTTGGGCGCTGGATGATTTACAACTGGCAGTTTGAGGAAGGGTCCAGGTTTTCGCATTATTTGCGAAAGCTTGGTTTATTCGACCCCGACGATATGGCTCGATTTGTGATGACTACTTACCACCGTACACTCAATAAAAAACCCCTAGAGGTCAAAGCGCTACTCGAAGATATACGTACCAATCGGGAAAGGCTCAAAAGGGAGCGCCTGCGCAAAGGAGAGGTCATCTCTAAATCCGTAAGAAAGGTAGAAAAGCCCAAGACCGGAAACTAATACCACTTTTGCACCTTCTCAAATACATGCGCGTTCATATCCTTGACGAGTTTATCCATATCCGCATTGGCATAGACCATCGCTCGGTGTTTGGAGTGGACGAAGCCCTCTTCTGTCATCCTATCGAGGTGAGCAATCAGGTGGTCGTAGTACCCCTCTACATTCAGCAGTCCGATGGGTTGTTGCTCTTGTTCCAATTGCACCAAAGTGATTATTTCAAACAATTCATCGAGTGTACCGAATCCACCGGGCAAGATGATAGCACCTTGCGATAAACGCGTCATTTCCACCTTGCGCTCATGCATGGAATCAACGATAATCAGCTCGCTTAACCCCTCGTGGCATACCTCCCATTTCCTCAGAAAGTGTGGTATGACACCGATTACGCGACCACCTGCTTCCAATGCACTATCGGCGACGATGCCCATCAGCCCAACATTGCCGGCACCGTAAACGACATCGATGTTTTGGGTCGCCAAATAGTTACCCAAAGTGGCTGCTGCCTCGGCATAAATGGGTCTTTTACCCTTGTTTGACCCGCAATATACTGCTATTGACTTCATGTTGCTTTGTTTTTTTTGTAAATCAGCTTAAGTACGAGGCAAAATTAGCCTCGAAGCAAAATTAATCCCAAAGCTTGCTTCGGGCTTAGCAATCTAATTTTGCTTCGGGGAGGAAACGAGTGTGTGGTATATTCCCACCCAAGCCGTCTATCAAAAAGTGGGGCTTTCCTCCATTAATGATTATCATTTCTATATTTGCG
>JALVDO010000303.1 GCA_027008975.1 Saprospiraceae bacterium
TCGACATGAGCGAACTCTTCAATAACCCCTTTATGAAATCTGCCCTTGAGGAAGAAGCAAAAAAAGATGGGGCTGAGGATGTCTCTCTTGAACAGGACAGTCTCATGTATTATCGCGATATGTTTCCGGAAGGAGTGCTTACAACCGAAGAGCAAAACCTTATCAAAGACTTGAGTCTCCACATGGTTATGAGTGAGGAAAAAAGTAAATTTTACATCGAAACCAAAATACCCTTCTCTTCTTTTGAAGAGTATGAACGGATTAATAGCGTATTGGCGAAGATGAAAAAGGATGAAAATGCAGATGGTGAAGATGCTAATCCCCTGGGAGGCATGCTTGGAGGTGCCAATCCAATGGGAGACAAACCCCGCTTTAAATTAGAGCGAAGAAAGCTTGTAAGACTCCCCGATACCGGCGATGCCTTCAAAGATATCGACGATGAGACCATGAGTTATATGGAAATGCTATTCGGAGAGGCTAAGTTCAAAACGATTTATCACCTACCTGGGAGAGTCAAAAAAACGACTATTCCCAACGCTGTTGTTGATGGGAAAACGGTTACTGTAGAAAACAGCTTTCTCGACCTCGTAAAACAAAAAGCAAAGCTCGATGGTTATATCAAGTATAAACGTCGATAAATGATAGATAAGATTATTAAGAATTTTCAGGAAGCATCCGAAGTTATTAGAGAAAAAGCGTCTGCTCTAGGGCAAGATGCGAAAGACAAAACATCCAAATTACTGGATGAATGGCTTGGGGTGTTTCCTGATTTGCTTGCGATGGGGTTTGAAATGACTAGCTTCTCCGTGGGGTACGCCATTAGCCCCTCTATTAATGTGGAGTTGAAAGCAAACCCGGAGGATTTTTCCATCGAACAATTATCTGAACTGATAAAGAAACAACGCGAAAAAAAGACACTGACGTCCGTTCTCTCTTCCATCAAGTCTGCCAGAGCATTGTACGAAAGAATGGATATGGAAATAAAATCACCGCTCATTGTGAAAGTGAAGGTCAAAATTACTCCGGAGATTGTCGTATATTTCGGGCAACCTATGATACCCTGATTATTACCAAAACAAATGCAAGAGCCTGCCCAAACCAATCCCGAGGTAATTCCCGATTGCATAACCGAGCAACCCAAGCGAAATGCCGGGTAAAACCAGGGATTTCTTCCCCATTACGGAAGTTATTTGGCCGATGAAAACGGGGCCAAAAATCGCCGCCGTTGTGCTTATCATAAAGGCGTCAGCATCTACGCGAAATAGCTTAGCCAGCAATAAATGGATGATGATAGTACCATAAAGCGCCGCCGCAGAAAACAAAATCAAATCAGTCCCCTGTGCAATCAATACGCGAAAGTCGGCTTTCATTCCCAACGCAACACAAAAAGACAATAACAGGTAATCACCAATTTCGTAGCTCTTTTCCATTTTTCCAAGGTTGGGAATGAATGGCACTAACAAACTAAAGGTTGTAAGCAGTAGTAATATCCATTGGTCATTGCCTTTAATCGTCCCCAAAAAGAGCATCGTTAACACTATTGAAACTGCGACAACGAGTGCACTTAGTAAAATAGGTGTCATTACTTGTCTAAAACTCCATCCGGTAGTCATATCTTCTCTCAAATCCCTATGTGTCTCAAGCACTCTATCTTTTGTCGATAAAAACCATTTCAGAAAAGGATAAAAAACAGAGGACAACAAAACGAGGTAGAGTCCCCCAAGTAAAACGTCAGCGGCATTAACCAAAATAATTGTCTCCTCGGGAGCTTCTAATGCCTTTCCAATCACCTGCATATTGGGTATCCCTCCTGTATAGATACCGAGTAGCATGCCAGATAATCGCCAAGAGTCAGAGAGTGAATCCTTAAATAGATACCCCACAGCACTCAACCCTGCAACAGCACTTATGACAGCCAGTAAAAACGCAACCATACTCTGCTTACCTTTCTTAATCAATGACAATACATTACTTGTAAACAATAACATCGGCAATGCCAATAACAGTGTTACTTCAGTTGCTGTCGTCGAAAGATCATCGTTTAAATCAATCAAATGAACATTGGCAAATACAATGCCTACGATATAAGCGATAACTACGGGACTAAGCCACTTATGAAAAATAGGAAGGAGGTTAAGTCTGCGTGCTAGATACGGCACAAGTAGTATCAATAAAATTTGAATTAATTCAGCCATCAACTAATTTCTATCTCTTCAATTACGAGTTTGTAGTGTGGAAAAGACAACCTTAAAGTCAGATTGGAAACATCGGGCTTTGCAATCAACCATCTCGAAAGTTGCACGACCACCAACTGCTCAATTGCCCGTTTTATCGGCCGTGCACCCAAGGAGGAATCAAAACCATCTTCGACTATTTTTTCTATCAATGAAGGTGCTGCGTCGATGGAAATATTTCGAGCAATTAAACCTTCTCGTTTATTGATTTTATTCAACTCCAATCGAACAATTTGCCGGAGGTCATTTTTGGTCAATTTATTAAACAAAACAATCTCATCGATTCTATTTACAAATTCCGGCTTAAAGAATTGCCTTATAGCCGATGCATATTGTTGATGTTGATTATCGTCTTGGACAAAGGATGGCCTTCCCTTGTCCGTAACACCAATATTTGATGTCATTACGATAATGGTATTTTTGAAGTTAACAGTATTGCCTCTTGCATCCATTAGTTTCCCTTCATCAAATATCGTCAACAGCGTATTAAAAATAGCGGGATTTGCCTTTTCAATTTCATCGAACAAAAGGACGGTAAAGGGCATTTCTTTTACTTTTTCCACCAACTTTCCCGGTTTTTTGTCCGTTCCGATTAGTCTGGTTATTTGTTCCGGATACTGGAATTCGCTCATATCAAACTGAATAAGGGGTATTTTCCCTTTTTCTCCTCCGAAGAAATACCTTGCCAATACTTTTGTGGTTTCAGTCTTTCCCACACCGGTAGGTCCTGCAAACAACATCACGTGGATTGGTTTGGAAGGATTATTTAAGCCCGTTTTGAATATTTTCACAAGGCTGATACATTTCCCAACAGCAACAGGTTGTCCAATAATTCTCTTCGTAAAATATTCCCGTAATGCCCTCGTATCCATTTTGAGGTCATCACGGATAAAAACGGGTTGCAAACCGGATTTTTTGGAAAATTCCTCATAGACCAACATCCTGTCAACTACGCCCATTTTATTGTCGATGGCACGGCTAACGCAATCTCCGAGGAAAGTAATCATTTTGCCTGGAAAGGCTTCATGAGAGTAGTATTTATCGAGTAATCGATAGGCTATTTGAGATGCAGCTAAGTCAATTTTAACCTGATGGTTTTGTAGTGTATAATCGCAATATTTATCAAAAAGGTTGCGAAGCAATACCTCATTCATTTCATCCACTCGAATAATTCGAAACAATTGAATGAAATCCGGAAAATTCGTCCGAATAAAAGACAAAGCCTGAGGTGAAACTTCGGCAATCATTTGAAGGTTTCGACTCTTCAAATAAGGCAGAAAAAAAGCCGCCAGACTATCATTAACCGTCTCCCCGCCTGCCGTTAGTAATTCGACTATTTGTTCCACCCATAAGACGCCATTAACACTGCGAAGATCGTCAATTAGTTGCATAGTGTTTTCCTGCCAATCTCCGAGATATTTTCCACTATACAATAAAGCATCGGGCATCAGACTCCAAAAGGAGATACCCATTCTTGTCTTTTTGCTTTCTGTTTTAATTCTACGAATAGTAGCCCTTAGGAGCGCGCTCTTCCCCACTCCACATTCACCTACCAGGAGAATACTGGACTTAGAAGTGATAATTTCTTGTATTAGGGTGTTCATCAACGTCATTCGATTCCACGCTACATCCGGTATTATACTTTTGGTTTTCTTTTTTAGACTAGGGTAAGGTGTTGCTACTTTTGGCAACACTTTCAATTCCTGATGAAACAGGGATTTATTTTTACCCCTTACCGAACGATTTTCTTTAACCTTGAGATGAATGACATCCAATTTTGGTCTGGACATCATCTTTATTTGAAAAAGTTCTTCAGGAGACATTTCGTTTAAATAATAGGAGGCATAATGTGAGATTAGAGGATCCAGTCGATTCTCCGATTGGTAGCGAAAAATTGCGCCAAGAAATGGCAAGACACACTCTTTATAGGTATTACTCACCTCGCCAAAGACTGCCCAAACGGGTACTTTAATCTTATTACTCAGGGGGTATAGTGACCTATCAATCCTAAAAGAAGGATGGATGCCAATACTAATAGACTTCAATTTCACCTTGCGAAAATAGGCATCGGGATACTCCCCTGTCTTACGATAAAGTCCCTGTAATTCCTTCTCCAACTTTTGTAAGGCGAGTTCTTTCGAGGCAGCGATTATTTTCTTATCAGTACCGACTAATATCCCCAAATAGAGAGACTCATCCAGCGGAATGGTTAGTACGGGAAAGTTTCGGGTTATCATGGACGTTTGTTAATTTTTTTTAAAATCCTGGACAAACAGTCCGCGCCCTTCGCGCTCTTGGAGGGTGGGTATAAATAACTGAAAACTCAAATGCACCGCGGGAATTAGTTGCCTGTTTTAAAGTAGAAACCGTAATGTCATAACTCACACCAAACTTCAGTCGTTCAAACTCTAATATGGTCGATACGGTGATAGCATCCATCCCCAATTGTTTACCTTGGTTGGAGAGATGTGCCCAAAGTCCTGCCCGAATAGCGACCTCCCTCCACTCTCGTCCCGAATAGCGAATATTCAATCCACCGGACAAACTAGTAGCAACTCCTTGAGACATAAACAATACCGCAGGCAAAATGCTAATATCATCTGTAACAGGAAGTTGCCCTCCGGCATGAAGCACTAACCGCTGATTCAGCCTGGATTGCCCTACCTCCAAAAAGGAAATTTTGGGTTTCGGAAGATGATAAATACTCCCTCCAAAATACAAACTTTTATCCCGGTCAAAAACAGCATACCACAATAGACCCGCATTAAAATCGAAAAACAAACCAGTCACCTCTCGAGCGAGGTTTTCACCAGACGGAAGCGAGGTATTAATACGTGCAAAATCAGTACCATACTCAAATTGCTGAGAGAACCAAAGCCCGCTTCCCTGATAACCATATTGCCCAAGCCCAAACTGAAAGCCTCCACTTAGATACTGCCGCCCGCTTGAATAACGTCCGGTTCCACCAAGGTACTTTTGAAAGCTGGCACTTAAATTGGCTTTTGTTCTGGTAAAGTTCGCCTGCCCAGCCTCATCCCTAATAACATTTACACCCAGACCAATAAAATCATTTCGAAGTACATTGTACTTAGCATCCAAATGAACCGCAAACGTCTTATAGGCATTTTTCGCCAATATCGTGGAGTATAGATTTCTGTAATTAACCCCAAACCGAAACTGCCCGTTGACAACACCCGTCAGAGCGGGGTTTACGCTTAAAGGTGCATAATAAAATTGTATAAACCTTGAATCCTGAGCCGTACTAACCGAGGAGAATAATACAAACAGCAGGAAGGTTGTCAGAATCTTGGATGAGTATCGAAAGCTCATTGCAAATTAATTTAGAATAAAATGTAACAAAAAAATTATCGTATCAATGTCGTCTCTCCTGTAAATTGCCCTGTTTCCTTATCGTAGGGATATTCAACTTCTAATTGCCAAATGTAAACACCTCCTGCAACATCCCTACCCCTTACCGTACCATCCCATCCATAATTGACATCATTAACCTCAAAATCATGGGCTTCAAAAACCAATTCTCCCCAACGATCAAAAATCTTAAATGAAGTAACCATCGTACCCGGAAGTCCATGTACTAATAAAATATCATTGACCTGGTCACCGTTTGGCGTAAAGCCGGTCGGCACTACGGCCAACCGTGGCTTCTCTACATTTATAGTCAACAAGTCCTCAGATTCACAACCTTTCTCATCAATCCCATACAATTCGAATATCGCTGTTGATTGTGGATAAAAATAAGATGTTGCGCATTCCTGGCAGCTAATAATTCCCTCATACGGTGGTATCCACACATACTCGACTGCCCCCTGAGCATTACCGGAATTAGCCGTTATTTGAATGGTATCTCCAAGTGATATAGTCTGGTCAGGGCCTGCATCCACAACAAATTGCCCTGGACCTGGCACTTCCGCATCACCATAAAAAAGGCATCCTTGCGAATCAATAATAAAAACGTTGTAAGCTCCCGCCTCTAAGCCAATCAAGGTGGGAGCACCTATAAAGTGCTCATTGTCTAAGCTGAATTGAAATGGGGGGCTTCCTCCCTCTGTCAGAACTCGAATTCGCCCATCGGCTCGACCATAACAACTTACCGAATCGGTCTCGAAAGTTGCATCAACAGGATCCGGTTGGGTTATTTCAATATTCCGGATTTCTTCGCATCCGTTTTTATCTCTAACCGTCAGCGTGTAAATACCGGCTGGCAAATTGCTTTGCTGAGTCCCCTGAGCATTATTTGACCACTCCAAAACATAATCAGGCCGGCCACCACTCACCGAGACATTGATACTGCCCTCTGCATCCCCAAAACATCCATTGTCTTTGGTTACATAATCCACTTTTAAAATTGGCGGCTCGGTTACTGTTATCTCTCCGACGGTCTGACATGAATGGTCATCAATTACGGTTACTGAATAGACTCCAGCGGATAAATTCGAAGCTTCGACACCCGTTTGACCTCCCGTCGCAGTGCCCCATAATACGTTAAAATCCCCTTGCGTACCATTGACATCAGTGACCACCGCCTTTCCGTCATTAGCTGCATAGCAGGAGGGCTCCGTCATGGCGATATTGAATAAAATAGGATTGGGTTCGTCTAAATAACGGCTAACGACAGCAGAGCATCCCTGATGATCGGTCAAGGTCAGGTAATAATCCATCCCGCCCGGAACATTGACCGCGGCCACACCTTGATGCCCAGAACTCCACTCGAAATTATAATCGGATTCAACGCCATCCTGGCCTGCACCTCCTCCATAAATATTAGCACTTAGAATCCCATCGCTAGAACCATGACAACTTGGCTCGACAACCAAAAAGCCGGCGTATAAGGAATCCAAATCCGTCAATTCCACATCCAAGGTATATTGACAACCATTTTCATCCGTAACGGTCACGAACGAAATACCCGCAGGCAAATGCTCGGCAAGGGCGTTATTCGATCCATTATCCCAATGATACTGGTACGTCGGACCTGTCCCTCCACTAGGAAGAATCATTGCTTTGTTATCAGTAGCCCCATTGCAGCCCTGAAAAGTCTGTTCGTAACTTGCGCTCAGGGCTTCCGCCGGTTCTCCAATAAACACCGTATCTACATATTCACAGGCATTGTTATCGGTAATGGTTACAAAATGATTACCTGCATCCAAGGTAGCAGTGCTACTGATCGTCGTACCATCATCCCAAGCGTAGGAATAGGGAGGAGTACCACCAACACCGGTTGCCATTCCACTTCCAGTATTATCGCCTTTGCATAAAACATCCGTCCCTACAACCGTCGCAAGCAAAGGCTCCGGCTCTGTTATCTCAATGGGCACAACAAGCTGGCAATAAATCGAATCCCGTATGCGTACCTCATACTGCCCGGCAGACAAAAAGAAAGCACCTTGCTCAACTTGCTGCTGCGCATCATTCCACTCATAGGTAATAGGCTGGTGTCCATTCGCCAAGAATACCTCAGCACTACCATCGCTGAGCCCAAAGCAACTGACATCTGTTATACGAATAGAATCTACGACAAGCGAATCCTGCGCAGCACATTCCGTGTAAATACAAGTAAGCGTATCCGTCATAACTCCGCAATTATTGGACAACTCATCCGTGTGGACTCGAATGGATAGCTGTGCCTCATCTTCAAATCCCAATCCGGAAAAAATGTACTCATTATTATTGCCATACATCTGCCAACCCTGTGCGACACCACCGTCGAAGATATTAATATCATAATTATTGATTCCATCAACCGTTGGCCAAGTAAACTGAATTTGTCCGTCCCCAATCGACTGACAACTAAGCTCAGGCGCGGGAATACTATCAACTACAAAAACGGTAACTGTGTCCATGTGAATACAGCCATATTGATCAGTTGTCGTTGAAATATAGGCTGTCGTTGAAAGTGGAACGGCAAAGGGATTAGGACAGTCTGTACAAGACAAGGTTCCATCAGTTGGTTCCCAACTATAATTTAGTTCATTGGTGGAGTTAAACGAAATTGACCACGACACCAGCGTTGACAGTTCTATGGGATTAGGTCCAAACGAATCAGAGATTTCCAATTGCCATTCACCTATCACATCCGCATTTAATAAATCACCCCAGTTTCCTTCCGGTTGAAATGTGCCGGTAAAAGGAGCTGATGCACTCGTTATCGGACTAAAGGCAATCGGTGAGAAGCAAGTATTCACATAACTATCACCAATACCTCCATTTCCTGTCGTCAATTCAATTCTTTCACCTGACGGAGCAATAAGGTAAATATTCAAATCATTCAAAAATCCGGTTGGCACTCCATCAATATTAATACAAACGGAGTTAATCATAGCGTAAGGATCGACTAGCGTCAGTGGCGCCACACTATTGACGCTTATACCTACATAAAGGGGATTTGAAGGTGGATTCGTTAAAAACCCAAAAGAGACCCCGGGCTGGTTACTAAAGGTAACCAAATCGGTTAAGTCCGTATTTGTTGAAATATCCAAATAGGCTGTCTCTCCACTACAAATAGTCGCATCTTCCGGCTCTGAAACGTATTCTCCGCAACTATGACAATCCGGATGGGTTTCGGGAAGCACCTCGACGACGACACTTGTATCGTAAGTGCAGCCAAAAGCATCCGTGACAGAATAATTGAAGCTGGCAGCTCCTGCATTCTGCGGAATGGCAACAATGGAATCCTGTGAATAATAATCGAGCAATGGACTTTGCAGCCATTGGTGCTCAACCAATTCAGGTGAATAAGTTTCAACATCGGGGTAGATATCAGGATTAAAATTGATATTCCAAAAGAATACGTAACCATTATCTCCTCCCCACAAGTCACATATTTTTAATATCCATTCTCCATTTAAGGGGCAACCAACCAAATTAGAAAGTGGTTCTTCCGTTCCGTAATCACCTGCAGGGAGTGTAACACCTCCGGGAGTCGTCTCCCATGGATAAAATTCATTCCAGGTTGGAAGGGTTTCATCCGGCACCCAACAATAGGTGTACCCTAAGCCCGGCTGAATAGGAAAATCACCATCAATAGGCTCCCCAATATAAACCTCACTACCCACATGCCCAAGATGTTCGTGCAACAACACCTCAGTCCCATCCGGACAAATTACTGAAATCTCTAGATCTCGCATCCATGAATGTTCCATGTTTACACATATAGACTGTAGGTCATCGATACTTTCCAATACTTGTCCTGGAGAAAAAGTCTCAAAATTAATAGGCGTTTCGTAGCAATTACCATCACCGTCTGGTAATGGGATGGAATCAGACACAATCCCCCGCTCAATAAAATCTCCCCGACCGGGCAAAACGGTAACATCTCCTCCGGCTTCAGCATCTGTACTACCGGTCAGGGTTATTGTATCCCCATGACAAATCAAAGAATCTATTTCCTCGCCTATCATAAAGTTGGGCGTAGGTGAAACCCGTACTCTTTGCCCGACAAAATTAGAGTTTACGCATCCTCTTTCGTCTGTAATGACTACGGATACAATATGCCCGTATGGATTTTCAAAAACGTGCGTTACATCCGGACCTGCAGCCGTACCACCATCATCAAATGTCCAAAAAAACTCAGAAGTCAAATCCGATTGCTGATAAACAATTCCATTTTGACCGTAAATGCCGGTTGCTGAAAAAGAAACCCGTTCCCCCTGACAGATGTCGATATAACCGGTATCAATTGGAATGATTTCATGGCTGGGAGAGGTCACCTGTGCTTGAAATATCTGACAGGCTACAGTACACGTTATCACCGCTGTCCAGCCCGATCCTTCCATTGTTCCATCAGAGATAAACTGAATCGTGAGGCAACCGGAAGTATTTGCAGCAGTTGCTTGTACGAGGAAACCATTAGCCCCATCAACTGCAAAGTCATTTGCACAGGATAAAAGGCTGTCCGCATCCACCGTTGTTCCATCATAAAAACAAAGCATATCGCCTGCGGCAATGTCAACATTAGCGAATTGCATCTGGATATGCGTTCCATCGGTACTGACGCCACTTGAGCAAAAGGTCGCCGTAATTGTTTCGTTGGGTTGGTAATCACCATCTAATCCACCCGAATCGGTGAAGGTGCCATTGCAGGTATTGATTACGCCATCTGTCATTTGGTATATCTGCCCATGCACAAACACCGGAGCTGCCAACATAAATAGATAAAAAAGTAAGTGTAGTCTATAGTTCTTCATTACAGCAATTTTCTATACACAAATAATTACATGGGGAAAGAATCCCAAAATACCGAAAAGAAAAAGGAAGTGATGTAGATGAGTATCGCGCAAAGTTAAGGTTTTTTTTGAGAATTTCCAATATTGCCTTTTTAAAACCCTCTTTCTGTATTTTCTCTTGCGAAAATAAGAAAAATAATAAACTTTGTGGTATTTTCATGGCGGAATTATAAAAATAAATACCGTGGAAGAAAAATATATTTTATCCATCGACCAAGGCACAACCAGCTCGAGAGCTATTATTTTTTCCCCTTCTGGAAAAATAATAAGTAAAAAACAGGAGGAATACACCCAGTTTTACCCGCAAAAGGGTTGGGTGGAACACGATGCCAATGAAATATTTGACACCCAGTTAAAAGTAATGAGGTCCGTGCTAAAAGAGACAGGGATATCGCCGGAACAAATCGCCGGAATCGGTATTACCAATCAACGGGAAACGACCGTTGTTTGGGATAAAACCACCGGAGAACCCATCCATAAGGCTATCGTATGGCAGGACAAAAGAACAGCAGAATTTTGTAAAAGACTAATAAACGAGGACTATGAGAGCCTCATCAGGCAAAAAACCGGATTACCGATAGATTCCTACTTCTCCGCAACAAAAATATGGTGGATTTTAGACAATGTCCCCAATGCACTCGAACGTGCAAAGAATGGAGAATTACTCTTTGGAACGATTGATACTTGGCTTATTTGGAAGCTAACCGATGGGCAGGTACATGCCACCGACCCCTCTAACGCATCGCGCACACTTTTGTTTAATATCAACACATCGGAATGGGACAACACCCTATTGGATATATTCGGAATACCCGGAGATATGCTCCCCGAAGTGAAAGATTCTAATGATCATTTCGGTTATATCGGCAAAGAATTGCTGGGGGCAAATATCCCCATCGAAGCAGTGCTCGGCGACCAACAAGCGGCGCTTTTTGGTCAACAATGCTGGCAAAAAGGTACCGCCAAAAACACTTATGGCACCGGTTGCTTTTTGCTAATGAATACCGGCTCTAATCCGGTATTGTCGGAAAATGGCCTAATCACAACCATTGCTTGGAGAATAGATGGACAAATGACCTATGCACTCGAAGGAAGCGTCTTTATAGGAGGAGCTGCTATTCAGTGGCTGCGGGATGGACTCCAAGTCATCAATGACGCATCAGAAACCGAAGCCTTGGCAAAAAGCGTAGAGGATTCTAATGGCGTTTACGTGGTCCCCGCTTTTACTGGCCTCGGTGCACCATATTGGGATATGGAAGCGAAAGGGGCTATATTAGGACTTACACGAGATACGACTAAGGCACATATCGTTCGCGCTACACTGGAAGGCATTGCTTTTCAGTCAAAAGATTTACTCGATGCAATGGAACAAGATGCTCAAGTCAATCTGCGCCGGTTGAAAGTTGATGGTGGAGCGACGGCCAATGCTTATCTCATGCAATTCCAGGCGAATATACTAAGCGCTGAAGTAGAGGTCGCAGCAGTCTCTGAATCAACAGCCCTAGGTGTAGCTCTTTTGGCCAGTATCAGCCTCGGATTGATAACTGACAAAGAACTAATTGCCCGTTTGTCAAAAGGAACTAAATATACGCACAAAATGCCGCCGGAAGAAGTGAAAAAACGATGTGAGGGGTGGAAAGAGGCTGTCAGGAGAGTGTTGAGTTAGAATTAGAATCGAAATTAGAATTAGAATTAGAATTAGAGTTAGAATTAGAATTAGAATTAGAATTAGAATGCCTGCATCACGACCAAAGGAAGG
>JALVDO010000304.1 GCA_027008975.1 Saprospiraceae bacterium
CACCGAACAAGGATTAACGATTTTAGAAGTTGTAAACGAAATGAAGTTTGATTTGAAAAACAAATTGTCAAATCTGAAATCTTAAATCGATGTTCGGTGTTGAGTACTGACGAGGCTACGCCTGTCAGTATCTTCGATTCGGTGTTCTTCACGTTCCTTGTTCTTAAATCAAAAAAGATAATTACTTACAGATACCCAATTTTTAGACATGATGATGTACACATAAGTAGTTACAAAAAAATAATGAAATATACCCATTTGACACGAGCTGAAATTGATAAATTTTAGCCTTATGAAGTGTTAATAGTTACCTAATATCAAACATCAATGCTCAAAATATTGTCTCGAAATAATGAAGAAGGAAGTGATGAAGCGCTTCTGAGTGCTTTCAAGTCCTCGGGGCAATTACACTACCTTAGTGAGTTGTACGGGCGATATGTAGAGCTTACCTATGGTCTTTGTCTCAAGTACTTACAGGATGGGAAGAAGGCAGAGGATGCCGTTATGGATATTTTTGAGGCATTGACTATAAAAGTCCCACAACACGAGATTAGTAATTTCAAATCGTGGTTATATACCTTTAGTCGCAACCATTGTCTGATGTATTTGCGAAAGCAGAAAAAAGATATAACAAAGAATTATGCACCTGATGTTATGTATTCTTTAGAGGATTTGCATCCAATAGAAGAAGGAAATGAAGAGGCAAAAAGAAAGGAACAACAAGAAGAAATTTTGAGAAAGTGCATGGAACAGTTAGCAAGGGAGCAGCAACAATGTGTAACACTTTTTTATTACCAAAATAAAACTTACAAAGAGATAGCCAGCAAAAACAATATGGAAGTCGGCAAAGTTCGTTCTCACATCCAAAATGGGAGGCGGAATTTGAAAAATTGTATAGAGCGCAATCAATGAAGGTAGCAAATTTCATAGCAAAAATACACGATTGGTTCTCGGGAGAGATAAATCGTGACGGGGAAAAACAACTAGAGGCTTTCAGCCGAAAGGATGACTTCGCGCGAGAAGCTCTTGAGGGCTATCGTTCCTTTCCGGAAGGAGACCATCAAGCTGCCATCGACCGAATCAAAAGTCGGCTGAATCAAAAGAATAAAGAGAAGTCGACATTTGGTTGGATGAGGATAGCGGCCTCCCTATTGGTGCTGGTTGTAGCCGGAAGTTTGGTGTGGTGGATGATGTCTCCCTCAATGGATATGTCAAAAGGTGCTATTGCCAAGACAGAAAAGGTAGAAGTTCCCACGAAGGCAGCTCCCGAAAATCAACATGCCGTCTTAAAGCCAAAAACCGGGAAGGAAAAAAAGGTTGTTCCTATAGATTCCGATGTTGAACAGGAACGGACAGCACCTTCACCGAAAGAGAGCATCAGACGCAGAAAAACGCAAACGCCACCACCTACACTTCCCAAGGAGACTGTGCCCAAAGTAACAACTATTCCCTCACCGGAAGCAAATACAGATATGCTGGAGGATGCCGAAATGGTAAAGCAGCCTGCTCCTGCAAAGCCGGCAGAAGAAGGAGAGGAGGCTGAGATGGCTCTGTCAGAGGTTGCTGTAGCGGAGGATATAGCTGTTCCCTCTATGCCTGATTCCAAAATGATAGTAATAGATGGTATAGCATTGGATACCAACGCCTTTGTTCCCGGCAAGGATCTTTTTACAGGCATTGTAAAATCTACGGCAGGGAAGCCACTGGAAGGAGTCAAAATCACTGCCTTTGGCACGAACGTGACCACGCTGACGAATATCAATGGGAGGTTTGTGGTGGAGCAGACCCCGGAAGTAGAACGATTGCTTTTGGAGGCACCGGATTATAAGCCGTTAGTCGTCCCGGTAGCAGAAGAAAAAGGTGATGTAGCCCTGTATCTAACCAAGGAAATATCCGCTTTAGGAGATGAAGAAGCGTTTATGAGGGGATTACCCCAATCAAAGTCCAAGAAGAAATCTGAGGCAACTGTCGCCCCCGTTGGTGGTTATGAAAATTTTGGCACGCTGGTGCTGCAGAGTATAAAATATCCTGAAGAGGCTAAAAAGGCAGGTATTGAAGGCGATGTCGAGTTGTCGTTTGTTGTGCTTCCGGATGGCAGCATATCCAACATAAGGATATTGAACTCTCCTGATAAATTATTATCATTGGAGGCTATTAGGATCTTCAAACAACTCCCCCGATGGAATAATACTACCGGAAATTCGAGGATTATTACTTATGCCGTTCCTTTCCGAATAGAATAATCCCACTCGACTAATTGACTATAGTCACTCTCTTGATAATCGTCCACTCAGGGGTAGTAAGCGTTATTAAATAAATGCCGGAAGGGATGTCGTTGAGCGGAAATTGCTTAATGTTTTCTCCTTTTTGTACCGTCCATTTTTCGCTATGGAGTAGTTCACCCTGAAGTGTCCATAAATGGTATTCCGGTTGGTTCTTTTTATTGCTAAACAGATGTAAAGTTAGTGCTTTGCTGGTGGGGATGGGATAAACTTCTAAATGGGTTTCAAGCGGGATTTTGTCAACTTCAAATGTAATGGTCTTTATTTTAGAATATTTAATTCCTCCTTCATTGTCGTAAGCTATTGCCTGAATGGAATAGACTCCATATTCCGGAAAGTGGTGTTCTACTCGAAATGGAGCTTCGTTAAGGGAGTAGAGTGTATCTCCATTGATAGCTATTTGTACCCGTTTGACTTCCCCGTCAAAATCGCTTGCGACAGCCTGGATAATGTATGTATAGGGGAATTCATTGGTGGTTATTATCTGATCTTTTTTAGGTGATGTAAGCAATATATTGGGAAGCTTATTGGGGGTTTTGTCACCGCGGATAGAGATGTTGTGCAAGTAGAGATTATTTCCGTTCCCGCTTATTTGCTCAAACTCGATGGTGATTTCCGCTCCATCATAAGCACTTAAATCAATGGTCTCTGTACGCCAATCGCTACACTGACCGGGGATGAAAGGTAGGCTGGTAGGATAGTGAGTTTGTAGCGTGGAACCACTTTTGTCATAGATACAGGTCTTATCTCCGTCGCAGCTGATGACGTTGATTCTCAATTCATCGGGCGTGGTCTGATTGGGTTTAGAAGTATAGGCGATATCAAACGTGAGCAGGGTGTTTTTATATCGCTTCAAATCGATCCCTTTACTAAGGTAATCTCTTTGATAGGCGTAATTGGGTGCAAAATTATTCATTTTGAAGGCATGGAAGGCGTCGTTACAACCGGCAATCAATACGGGTTGCCAATAATTGGAACCCTCATCGGGGTTGATTACTTCCCAGCTTGCTTCACTAATGTTATCCGGTTGGTGAAAATCTTTTTTCCGAATAGCATTAGGCAACAAAAGCGTATCCCTTCCCAACTCATTTTCAACAATGAGCTGAACGGCAAAATTACCGGCTGTTTGATAATAAACAATAGGGTCAGTTGTTGTGGAAGTAGTAGGGTTTCCTCCCGGAAATGCCCAATAAAACGATTTTGCCTGACGT
>JALVDO010000305.1 GCA_027008975.1 Saprospiraceae bacterium
GTAGTATCCTGGGCATGAACGCAACTTGCCAAAACAAGTAGGAGTAATATGCCTTTGTATTTTTTTAGTATATCCATAATTGAATCTCTGTAAGTAATAAGTGGTTAACAACCGAACCAAATAAGTAAATCGTTTTCTTCCCTTTCCCTTTATTTCACTATCTTCTCACTGCCGAGTAATTCTCCATTTTTCTCGACCCGAATCAAATAAATTCCTTTAATCTGATTAAAGGTTACCTGATTATGACCAATGTGCAAACTTGATTGTTGTAATAGTCTGCCATAAATATTGTAAATTTTTATGGTAAATTGGTCTGCTTCTACATACGCTTGTTGAACATCTACATTGAGTAAATCATTACTGACCGGATTAGGATATACTTCAACAACTTGATTATTTGGCTTATTTTGAAGATTATGAGTCAGGCGTTTCCCCCCTCCTTTTCTGTCTAAATGTTGTATTTTGGGAACAATTCGGTTTCCTGTCAGCAAGTAGTAAATCGTCCGAGCATAACCGGCGAGTGGACTAACCGTATTAGCGACCTCCTCTATCATTTCTTTGTCGCTTTCATTTATTTGAAAATTTTCTATATCTTCCAAATAGTTTAAATAAACTTTCTGAACAGCGATAAAAGCTAATTCATCCTCTTCCATCGTCGCAATACTATTCAGCAAATTCCTTGCTCGTTCCGTATCATAGGATTCCAAAATCAATCCATAAGCCATTATCCGGGCTTTAAAATCCGAAGTATTAGAAAGAAATACAATGGCTTCTTCTTTTCCTCCAGCTTGCAGCATCCCTCCGACTGTTTCCCGAATAAACTTATTGAAACACCTCTTTAATTGACCAATTTGTTCGTCTTTAATCAGGGGATCCATTTCCGTATTGAGTTCAATTGTTTCTATTTCTCCGAGCAATGATTCTACTACCTCTTCGCTTGTCATATTTTCACTATAAATACAACCATCGTCAAAGGGGATAAATTCCTCATCACATTCTCCATTTGAAAGGTTTGCATGAAAAACATCAAAACAATCATAATAACTATCCTCATTTACATTGAATTCACAGCCGGGAGACTCTCCGGGGTGTTGGCAGGATTCGGGATTGTTTGCTTCAATGGTATAATAATCGAAGGATTTGATATTATTACCTCCCTGGTTCGCCGCAGCAAATTGAAATTTTGTTCCGGAGAAACAATTTCCCGCCGACAAGTTGAAAGTTCCCTGACTATTTAGAATTGTAGTTTTACCCCACGGAGAATTTGAGCCATTTAGTAAAGCAATATCTGCAATATCTGAATTATAAAAACAATTGGACGTGAATAAACAGGATGTAGCGAACTGAACATTACAGGCTTCATCATTTTCTGAAAAGCTATTTTTTCGTATTTTATTATTAACTTGATCACTTCCGGTTGATTGGATAACAATGCCTGCCTCATTATCAAAAATGGTGTTACCGTTAATATCGAAGTTGGCAAGAGCTCCAATAAATATCCCCGTCACCCCATCCCCAAAAGTATTGTCTATGATTGACAAATCATTAAAAAAAACTCCGGAACCCGATGATTCGACATGAACGGCACAATGATAATCAGTAAATGTAGTATTATCTGAAATGCTAATATGCTGTGTATTAGGAAAAGGAGACTCAATAAAGATAGCGTCATAACAGTCGTCAAATTCAGTAGAACTTACGCTCATCCCCGCCTGAATAAGGTGTATTCCAGTCTGGCATTCCAGAATGTGGCTTTGAGAAATATTATAGTCATTTTCATTATTGGAAGAACCCAACAATAAAGCTGTTTCACAATTTTCTATGGTCGTGTTCTCCATAATAATATTTCCTCCTCCATATTCCAGGCCCAACAAACCATCTTCAGTATCCATTTTTGATTTTACACCTATTTTAGCATATTCAATAACCGAATTCCCATAAGCTTCTAACGCTCCTCCCGCGTGTTCACTACCAAAAAAGTCAAACCGCCCATCCACTTTTACACCATCCCAGTCCTCACCGAGAATACATTTAGTCAATGTTGCACCATTTAAAATGAGCTTTCCTCCTCCAACTACTCTGATGCCCGTATTCTCGGCGAAGTACAAAGTGGCATTGTTGATGGTTAGTGTCGCTCCATTTCGAATATAAATATAATTACCTATGCTTTTGTTTTCATTATACTCCGTGTCTTCGTCAATATAAATGACCTCTGAGGAACAAGTACAGGGGGTATCTGAGGCATCTGCATATGTTGCAATTAGAAAGTCCAAATTTGCTAAATTTATTCTCATTTTCTGTTTTTGATCGTACGTAAATTGAGACATACAGGTTGGTATAGTATGAGACATAAAATTACGTGTATCCGGCCAATTCCCATCATCCCTTATCCATGTACAGTTGACACCTAAATCCTCCGGTTTTATCCCGGGGTCGAACGGCGTATCACAAATTAAATCTCCCGTAAGACAACAGTCGGTTTCACCGGGAGCATCAAAAGAGGTCTCATCCGTATGATACAAGCCTAAAACATGTCCCATTTCATGCACAATAACTGAAGTCAGCGCAAGGGGCTTACCCGGTGGATTATCATCTTTACCTGCAAGCAGCAACTCAGAAGAGTTTGCATAACCATTTGCTCTTCCGGCATTCACAATATGATTAGCTTGAAATAAAAATAGATCAATACCATCAGAATGTTTATAAGACTCGTTAAATATATTACCCAAAGCAGTCAAGTCAGGCGCATTATCATGATACTCACTATCCCTTATTGTATTAACATCACCACACCAAACAAAAAAGATATTTATTTCTTCGAATTCTTTATAAAGAATATCAAATGCTTCATGTACTTCTTCATTCGTTAAGCCCTCTTCACCATCATCATTTGTAATGACATGCATGTATATTTTTATATAAAATTTTACCGATGGATCAAAAGAGTCATCGGTATTACATCCCAGTATTTCCGGAGGATTTATTGGCATTTCACATTCAAATTGAGCTTCTCCTTTCAATTGGAATAACAATAAAGCACAAGCAAAGCACAATAGTTTCAGAAAATAATGAGGTCTCTCTTTAATTAAAAATAGGTTTTTCATATATTAAGTTATTTAGTGGTAAAAAAATATTGCCCGAATGAATGTGAAATACCTCCAAACTCAATGGTTTCTATCTTGAGACAATAAATGAGAGAGCAATGTCTTCAGTAATGGTCAATATAAACCTAAAATACCACAGAGTATTACATTTATATTTCATCATTTCGACAAAAATACAAATTAAAAAACATACATGCAAACGATTGCGTA
The DNA here is from genome assembly GCA_027008975.1 of Saprospiraceae bacterium. Lineage (GTDB taxonomy): Bacteria > Bacteroidota > Bacteroidia > Chitinophagales > Saprospiraceae > JALVDO01. The sequence goes on from JALVDO010000305.1 coordinate 3,315, forward strand.
AAAATATTGTAGCGTCCAAAGGGATCGGTGAGCGGCTGTTTGCTTAATAGGCTAAAGGCTAAATTTAAAAGGCTAAAGGCTAAAGGCTAAAGGCTAAATTTAAAATCGATAGATGCTGCCCTGTGCTGACAACGAAGTTCGTCAGTAACAGGCGTAGCCCCGTCAGTAGT
>JALVDO010000306.1 GCA_027008975.1 Saprospiraceae bacterium
TTATCAGTCCCGTGGAGGACAATTAGCCCACGAGAGTTTTCCACAAAATTTGCCATTGGTCGGCATTTCATTTATCTTTGCTTGAAACATTTTCCCAATCAAAATCATTTTCCCATTCAAAAATTTCAAAAATGAATAAAATCGGAGCTTTTTACTTCATTACGGAAGTCCTACCGGCGTTCGTTGTCATCCTCTTTTTATCTTTTCTGTTTAAGTTTGATTTAGCATTTGGGGACAAAAGCAACGCCTCGCTTTTATTATTGGCAATTTATTTGCCCTTGAGTATGATATTAGGAGCAGCAATAACTAAAATGGGCTATTGGGCCGAATCAAAATTGGATAAATTCTTCAAACTCCCTCACCCTATTGTCGAAATTTTTGCCAAATTCCCCGTGGTTAAATCCGGGCTAAGACAACTTTTCCCCACAGAAACTTTCTCGGATGACAGCAGCGATGACATGGATGCTCTTTTTGAAAAAGGTAGAATTCTTTTTTATCAAAAGCCCTATTCCTCCAAGGCCAAGGATATCATGATGATGGCACTTTTTTTTAGAAATTTAGTATCTATTGCCATGATTCTAATCTTAGGCCTATGGTTCAAGTATCTGTTCTTTTCATATTTTGGTTGGTCTTTTACAAAAATCATAGCAGTCTCCATTCTTTTCCTATTTGTTGGATACTTAGGCAGGTATTTCTCACAGAAGCTTTATCAAGGGTGGATGTACGAAATTTTGAAAAACTTGGAAATATATTTTCTTACTGAACATAAAACAGAAAAAAATGAAAAACGAAAACAAAAGTCTTTACGAAAATAATAGAAGTACACCCCACAATGTTAAAACCATCGAGAAAGACAGAGCATTTTTCGGAGCTTATCTCAACTCCGCTCACCACAACCTTTTTATCGTCCTCACGCATATCAATGACACCTTTATTGGAAAGGGAGGAGTCGGAAATGAGGGACAACTCTTACAACTTCACCTTTTCAAAGTATTGAGTGGCGAAGAACGAGTAGATAAAAGTATTCTGCAGTCTATTTACCGGCGGCTAAACCGGTATTTTCCCTTCTTGAAATGGATGGTCAATCAAGAGTTACGCCGGGCTCTCAAGAAAAATGAAAGGCAAAACATCATCGTTAGCGATGAACACATTAAGACATACGGCGAAATACTTCAGAAGCTTACTAAACAGCTGTGGAATTACCGAAACAGATTTAGCCATTTCCTGTGTCCAAAACAATTGCAGGCAAAAGATCTGATACACCTTCTCAACGGAGCCTTTGATGCTGCCAGAAACACCATTCAGGAACGATTTAACTATAGCCCGGAAGAAGTAAAGCACCTCGTAAGGCTCGGGGCAAAAGGAAAGGAAGCCAAAGGATTCAGGTATTCCTTTTTGGAAAAAACACATGGCGATACACCCGAACTGTCCAAGATTGGCCTGATTTTTTTCACCACCTTGTTTCTCCAAAAAAGAGAAGCCAACCTCTTTTTGAAAAAAATAAGAGGCTTTAAAAAAGATAATGACAAAAAGTTCAAAGCAACCCTCGATTGCTTCATGGTCAATAGTATCCGGCTCCCGCAAAATGTTCTGACAAGTGATGACTCCGTCAAAGGACTACTGCTTGATATGCTCAATGAGTTGCGCAAATGTCCGGGGATACTTTACAATCACCTCTCAAAAGAAGATAAGAAACAATTTCTAATCGAACCGGAGGAAGATTCTGAAAGCGAAAACACCATTCTTCTCAAACGCTACGACAACCGCTTTACAGAATTGGTTATGAAATATTTTGATATAAAAGAGGTGTTCCCAACCTTTCGGTTTTTGGTAAAATACGGACGCTTCTACTATCGCTTTGATGAAAAAAACTACCTTGGTGAACCCTCCATACGGTGGCTGACTCGCGATTTGTACGCATTCGAACGCATATCCAATATCAAAAAATTTAAAGCCACATTAAGAGCAGATGGGATGCTGAAAAAAACGACAACTTCCCCCGACGTTTTTTTAAAAGACAATACCACTCAACCTTATATTAGTGACCAACTTGAGCAGTTTGTGGAAGCAAACGGAAACTTATTGTTTTCCATAACACCACAACCCCTTAAAAAGGAGGACATCATTCGCATCGACGATTCGGAGCATAATAGGTATCAGAAACCCAAGGGGACGCTGACGGGGAATCAGCTAATCTCAATGAGCAGCTACGACTTACCAGCCATGCTGCTGTATTATTTGATGACAGGAGATAGTGAAAAAGCGCGTAGCGGAATAGAAGGGCGCGTTTTGACGTGGAAAAAGAACTTCACAAGATTTATCAGAGATGTCGAAAACGGAAAAGTCCGTCCATTCCGGGTAGAGAAAAAATTGGAACAGCACCTCCATGACACCTATGCTCTACAACTAAAAAGCATACCCAAATCCATCAAACGTAAGCTGATAAATAAACCGGTCGCAACCAATTGGGATTTGCGCGTACAAGGGGTGCTCGACAAGATGATAGCGGAAACCAAGAGAATTACAAAAAAAATAGATAACGAAATCCAAAACAGAAAAAAACCCGGGCAACGCTATGCCAAACTCATTGAATCGGGAAAATTAGCCGACATTTTGGCAAGGGATATGATTTTTTTCGTCCGCAGAGCCAAGCCGATGAAAGACAAGAGAAAACCCAATTCGTCCGAATTTAGGCAGTTGCAGAAAATCATGGCTTTTTGGGGTGGATATAAGCAGGACCTGCCTGGTTTCATCCATCAAATCGGCATTAAAGACTACCATCCGTTTTTGGAAAAAACCGGTATGAAAACCCGGTACATCTATCAATTTTTTAAATCTTACATGGAAGAAAAAATCCGGTTTCTACAGCATTTAAGAGAACAACAATCCTACACAGCCGATGATGTAATCTTCCTAAACATACCATTGGAAAAAAACATTCAACAAGTATGTCGGGAGATACTCCAAAGTCATCACCTGCAATTACCCCGTGGTTTTTTCAATGAACTATGCTGGAGCAAAATTAAAGATGAGCCTGAGGCGGAAAAAGATGGCAATAGCCTCAGCCAATTGCTCGAAAAGTATCAGCAGTCCGACTACCAACCCATGTACGACTTGCCAAGGGTCTATGATTTTTACGATAAATGGCTCGACAACCGAAAGAAAAAAGAAAAATTCAAGCCTCTTGCAGAAAACCCACTTCAACTAAACGAACGAACAAAACTGGCAAAAACGATTAAAGACTGGATTCACTCGGGAGAAAATGAAAAGAGATTAGGCACCGGCAACAACCCAAAATCGAGGACTGCCATCAGAAAAAATCTCAAAAGTATCCTTGATACAGAGCAAAAAATCAGGTTGCACCGGACACAGGATCAGGTATTGTTCAGGCTTATTCAAAAAGACTTAAAAGAAGAAGTCGGGTTGCAGGGCATAGAAAGCGTATCTCTTTCCAATATCGAAGGATTCTTCGAC
>JALVDO010000307.1 GCA_027008975.1 Saprospiraceae bacterium
AAACAACAACTGTAATTAAAATAATTTCACCAAAAGAAGTGACCAAAGAGGAACTACCTGAACCTAAATCAAGAAAGTTTTTTATTCAGGATAATAAGTACTTTTTTAATGTAGAAAAAAAAGGAGCAATAGTTGAAATTCAAGTGAGTAATTTTATTATCAAGCCTCTTTATCTACTAAAAGATAGCACCGCGCCAAAACGAGTAATTGAGCTAATTAATTACAGAGGTGATAAAGCTCTTGTTTGCTGTCCTGTCAAGACAATGACAAACACCCGAGAGTTTTCTACAATCCTAGAAGGACAAGGTAACTTTGTTCCGGCTTGGTCAAATTCACAATTGAGTTCGCTAAAACAATACTGGTATAATTATGAGCAAGTAGCAGAAGAAATAAGTGTTTTAGGACATCAACCTGAATCAGGTTTTTATGCTTTTGCAAACGGGCTATTTGATGGAAAAGATTTTTATTTATCCGATGAATATGGTATTGTAAACATAAACCAAAAACGATTTTATTTACCCGCTTTCAGTAAGGTAAATGAGGATGCAGAACGAACGTATCACAACGAAAGGAAATTTATCTTTCAGGAGACACAAACAACTTTTTCAGAATGGTCACGGCAACTAATTGCAGTATTTGGAGATAATGCAGCAATTGGTGTTTGCTTCATTGTCGCTTCCATTTTTCGGGATATAGTTTTTACTCATGCGAACAGTTTCCCTCTGCTTTTTTTGTTTGGCCCCAAAGGAACTGGTAAAACAACTTTTAGAAACGCTATGCACCGTTTTTTTGGTAATTACGGACCAAATGATGCAATAGGATTGGGGAGCGCCTCTAGCCCCAAAGGATTTGCCCGAAAACTTGCACAGGTAAGAAATGGAATGCAAGCTTTTGAAGAGTATAAAAATAGGATAAATCCGGCTCTTATAGAAATGCTAAAAAATGTTTATGATGGCATTGGTTATGAGCGAGCGCAAACATCAAATGATAATCGTACTCATGCCACTTTGGTTAACTCTGCCGTGGTTCTTGGTGGGCAGGAAATGCCGACCAAAGAAAATGCTCTTTTTAGCCGTGTAATCATGTTGGTTTTTGACAGGACTAAATTTTCGGATGACGAAAAAGATGAGTTTGGAAAACTTGAAAAGATGATTTCAAAAGGATTGGGGAGCGTCCTTTTGGAAGTATTACAGCACAGGGATAAAGTGGCTAAAGCATTTGTAACTGAATATGCAAAAATTTACGGACATCTAAGGAAAGACCCTACCGCTAATCACATGGAAGAACGTACACTTTCAAATGTTGCTTCGATTTTAGCGCCATTCAAAATATTATCTGAAGAATTAGAATTTCCATTTACCTATAAAGAGATTTACCAACTAATCAGAGCGCGCATAAAAGCGCAGGATAGTTTTATGTCCAAAACAAATGAAGTGAACCAGTTTTGGCAAATATTTGATGCACTAGACGGGAAAAAAATAATAAAAGGGCAACATTACCAAATTAAGGATGATACACTCTTTATTGACATAGAAAGGATTTACGAAATTTATCGCGACAGCGGAACTAAACAGGATGTCAATATGCTGGACAAAACCACCCTTAGAAGTTATTTAAGCATGCAGCCGTATTATTTGGAATTACCAAAGGGGAAAAACAGGATTTCGCTTAAGCCTGATGGAATCAGGACTAAACAGGTTAGGTGTTTGACCTTCCAAACGAAAGGGATGGAGCCTCTGGAAGTAGATTTTTTAGAATAAAAATCCATGAAAGTGTCTAAAATAAAGCAGAATGCACATAACTAACTAAATATCAACAAAATACAATAGACACCATTAGACACCATTAGACACCTAAAAAAATAAGAACCTGATAATCAAATGTTTACAAAAAAGCGATTAGACACCCATAGACACAGAGAGAAAGACAACAGGAGGGGGGGAGAGGGAAGTAATGTCTAAAGGTGTCTAAGGTGTCTAAGATTTAGCCAAAGGGTGTCTAATATAACTCCCTCTCCCTGTGGTCTTTATGATAAATTAGACACATTAGACACCTTAGACACCCTTTTTTATAGTTTTTAAAAATGAAAAACCCGCCTGAAGCCGGAAGAGCTAAATCAGACGGGTAGTATTTAACATAAGCTAAACAGTACAAAATTATGAAAATTTTATCTTCATTACCTAGTAACAAGGAGTTTTTTAACATTTACGCTCCACTATCCAACAAAATAAACAAGGCAGGAATATTTGCCCAATTGGTCAGTGGTGTTACAGAAATAGGTATTATTTTTACAGGAAG
>JALVDO010000308.1 GCA_027008975.1 Saprospiraceae bacterium
GTTGTCAGCATCTTCGATTTAGCCTTTATACTACTGACGAACTTCGTTGTCAGCATCTTCGATTTAGCCTTTAGCCTACTGACGAACTTCGTTGTCAGCATCTTCGATTTAGCCTTTAGCCTACTGACGAACTTCGTTGTCAGCATCTTCGATTTAGCCTTTAGCCTTTATACTACTGACGAACTTCGTTGTCAGCATCTTCGATTTAGCCTTTAGCCTTTTAAGCAAACACCCGCCTTTGGGCTCAATGATCGGAACAAGCAACAAGGAACAAAAAAAGCCCCCCTTTATGCAAAACACTCCTTTCCTGCATCAATACACTAAAAAACAACAATTATGAAAAGATTAATTACCCTTTTGATGCTTATCCCTTGTATGCCGGCACTCTTCGCCAACAATCCCATCGATGCCACCCCGCCCATTACCCATGTGACCGTCTATCTCGAGGGGGCACAAATAACACGACAGGGCAAAATAGACCTTCAATCGGGGAAGAATACCATAACCATCTCCGGGCTTTCACCACAGATTGACCCCCAAAGTATTCAAGTGAAACTATCGGATGGAGTACTGACAGAATCCATTTTGCACGATATTGATTATCTGAATAATCTAAAAGTAAACACCATCATCACTCAATTGCGCACCGAAAAAATACGGCTACTGGACAGCATCAAATTACTAAAATCTTATGCCGGCGTCTATCAGGATGAGAAAAAAATGATATTGTCGAATCAATCCCTCAAAGGAGATGCCGGATTGGATGTCAGTATGCTGGAAAAGGCAGCCGAATTTTACCGAAAAAGATTAAAGGATGTCGAAAATAACCTTTTTGAAAACCAACGCCAAAGCCGAAGACTCAAAAAACGACTCTACGCCGTATCAAAAACCCTGTTGGACAGCGAAATGCAATCGGAAGTACCAACCTCCGTTATCACAATTGTAGTATCCACAAAAACGGCAATGACTGCCCCCTTAGAAATAAAATACCTCGTCACCGATGCCGGCTGGCAACCCAATTACGACCTCAGAGTACAGGAAGCCGACCAGCCCCTGACCGTTGACTACAAAGCTGCCGTCCACCAAGGCAGTGGTGAAGACTGGGAAAATGTCCGGCTGACTCTCTCCACAGGCAATCCGTTTGTTAGTCACAATCGACCGCATCTCGAAACTTATTACCTGAGCTACAATAATTATTATGCCCGAAGAGGGCAAGCTTCCAGTCCGCAAAACAACAGAAGAGGAAATGTTGTGACAGGGATAGTGGTAGATGCTATGGGCGAGCCGCTGATTGGTGCGACTGTATTGGAAAAAGGGACAGCTAATGGTGTTGTGACAGATATGGAGGGACATTATGAGTTGAAACTCCTGTCTCCACAGAGCAAAATCATCGTTAGCTACGTTGGTTACAATAATACAGAAGCCACAGTTGGCAACCAACGTACAGTCAATATCGTATTGGAGGAAGGAGCCCAATTGGATGAAGTGGTCGTGACAGCACGTGGCTCACGTACCCGGGCTAACCGTTACATGATAGATGGCATCAAAATCGACAAAAGAGAGTCTAAAAAAATCATCCCCGTCGCCATCGAAAAAAGCCAGACGACTACACAATTTGAAATCGAAATCCCTTACACCATCCCTTCGGATAATGAAAATTACAGCGTAGCAATGGTGCAATACAAGATACCGGCTGACTACCTCTACACCGCCGTCCCCAAGCTATCAGACAAAGCCTATCTGACGGCTCAAATCACCGATTGGCACTCCTACCGCTTCCTGAATGGAACCGTACACCTTTTCCTAAAAGGCGTATTTCAGGGAGATACCTACCTCGATTTGGAGACGGTAGAAGATACGCTCTCCCTTTCGGTGGGAATTGATGAAGACATCGTTATCAAGCGGGAGATTCAGCAGGATTATACCCGCACCCGTATCATCGGCAGCAATAAAAAAGTCTCTAAAGCATGGCAAACCACCATTAAAAACAATAAACCCATCCCAGTACGGATACTAGTAGAAGATCAATATCCTATATCAAAGAACAGCGGAATCAAAGTCGCCATTCAAGAGACCTCAGGTGCCAAAATCAATGAAAGCACCGGACAGCTCAAATGGGACTTATACATCCCCGCCAATACCTCCAAAAAATTGAATGTTCGTTATGAGGTGAAATATCCCAAAGGGCGGGTGGTGATTGTAGAATAATTGTAACTACATATCTCCTTATACTTCATGTTTGCAGTTTGTTAATAAGGGATAAGGGGAACGCGGATGACGCGGATGTTACGAATTTACACCGATTTTGCACCACCAATGCGGTATTTTGCACTGACCTGCCTCCCGTCGTACAGTAGGGAGGTCAGCTAAAACCTAACTGTCCCACTAGAAAAAATCCGCTCTGATCCGTTCAATCCGTGTCATCCGCGTTCCACCTCCCCCCTCAATGTAAGTAGTTACGAATTAAGAAATCACCATTACTCATTCAAACGCCAATCATAATCAATGTATGAGATTTTGGCATTGGGCTCAATTTTTACCTTTGAATATATATTCAGAAAGGCAATTAAGTCGCCAAAGTCCTCTTTATACCAATTAAAGATATTGGACAACTTGAGCTTTTTGGCAGAGATTTGATTGTACTTGGTATTGTTGATAAATGCGCTGGCTTTTTGCTCCAACGTCGATTCCAGATTGGCGGCAGTCCATGCGTGATTGCTAATAGGCGGGCACGAACGCGCTGCGCAATTGACGGCAAAGTGGATACGCGCATCCTTGAACCGTGGTCGAAGGATTTTGTGCTCAATGTCATTGAGCGTATAAGTCTTGCCTCCGAGCTTGACGAACTTCAAATCCCAGGCTTTACCGCCATTGATGTCCATAATGCTCTTTACCGGATAGTTTTTGAGTATTAATTTGATGGTAAAAGCATTATAGGCGTTAATCCAATACGCCATTTGCGTCTTTCTGCCTGCACTTTTGTCCGGTACATTAGCGGAAAGATAAGCGAGGTATTTATCCAATTCGGCTTCCTCTTTTTTCAGTCCTTTGTAGTTGACTTTGCCCGCATTGGAGACGTATTTTTGTAATAGGGCATCCCAGTTGGCATCAGAAACAGCCGCTACCGCCGGCGCTGCCTTCTTTTCCTCTTTTACAACCGGAGTCGATTCGCTTACGGGCGTTTTTTCTTTTTTAATCTCCTTTTCGATGACTTTTGGAGTCGGAGCTTTTTTCTCCGGTGCTTTCCGAACGGGTTCAGTCTGTACTTCGATTTGTTTTACAGGTTCTTCTTTTTTCGCCACCTCAGGCTGGACTGTTGTGGTTGTCTTTTCGGTTGGAGTGGTTGCCTCTTCGGTGGTTGTAGCCGACTGGCTATTGGTGCAGGATAATAAAAATATCCAGCTAAATAATATCATTCTCATAAATTAACAATTTTTGTAACTACTTTTTTTCGATTGCAAAGATAAC
>JALVDO010000309.1 GCA_027008975.1 Saprospiraceae bacterium
GACTGATAGACTGAGAGATTCTTTGCGTACTTTGCGTGAACCTTTGCGGGAAAAAATGATTGAATGAGTGAATGATTTTTAATAATCTAAAAGGAAAATGGGTAGTGAATTATGCACGTCATAGGAGCTACCCATTTTTTCAAAGAGGCATAAATACCCTATCCAATAAACAGAAACATCCAAATAGTCATAAAAGAATCAAATATGAAATTAAAAAAATATATCCTATTAATAGCTGCCTACACGCTAATCATAGGCACGCCACTGCAGGCACAAAATGCCTCAGATGCATTGAGATATGCAAACTATAACGACTTATTAACAGCGCGTAATGCCGGGTTTGGAGGAGCCATGAGTGCATTGGGAGCTGATTTTTCGACGGTTACATCCAACCCTGCTGGGCTCGCCTGGTATCGACGTTCAGTCCTGCAAGTGTCTCCGGTAATTAGCAGCATCAAAACCACCTCCAAACTGACGAATGAAAAAGAAAATGCAGCTTTTGGCGAGACGACCAACGACTTTAGTCTGGGAAGTCTGGGAATTGTTGCAGCTAATTACCGCCCATCGCGAAAGCTAAAAACTTTTAATTTTGGCGTCGGTATTAATTCACTAAATGGCTTTGATGAAAAATTCTACTACGAAGGTCACAGCAAAGGCTCGATAGTAAATCGTTTTTTAGAACAGGCCAACGATGTGGGGCTGACGCAATTTGAATCGCAACTGGCCTATGATGCCGACGCGCTTCTTTTTTCAGAAGCAAATAATCTTTACAGTAGTGACTTTGATAACGCGCCGGAAGCTTTGACGCTCAAAGAACAAACCGTTAACACATCGGGAGGACTCAACGAGTTTGACCTTTCCCTTGCATTCAATGTCGATGAGAAACTATTGGTAGGCATCACCCTTGGACTTACCTCCGTCGATTATCAGGAGGACAAACAGTATAAAGAAACAGATGACGGCGATGGCAAAACAGGTAGCGTTCCTATCTTTGATGCATTGACCTATAATGAGTCGCTGAACACCACAGGAGGAGGAGCCAATTTAAAAATGGGGGTCATCTATCGCGTCAACCAAACAATCCGAATGGGTATTGCCTTTCACTCCCCCACCAGCCTGACGCTAACGGACAAATACAATGCCGATATGGTTTATGATTACACTATCGACAGCAAGGAATACGAAGGCTCTGCAGTCTCGCCGGACGGCAGCTTCTCCTACGAGCTAAAAACCCCTTGGCGGCTCATCGGAAGTGCAGGCGCTGTTCTAGGGAAAAGCGGTGCGATAGGCATCGAACTGGAATACGAAAATTACGCTTCCTCTTCCTTTAATTACAATGGTTACATCGACGAAGAGAACGAAGTAAACAAAGCTATTAAGGACGAGCTGTCCACCGCACTTGGTGTCAACCTTGGAGGAGAGCTGGCACTCAACGATTTTAGGTTGAGAGCGGGCGTTCAGGCGAAGCAATCGCCATTACAAGGAGACAATACCTTTAGCACGGGCTTTAGCGTTGGTGCCGGATTCAGGTGGGAATCTTTTTACGTAGATGCCGCTTACCGCAAAGCAACTCAAAAGCAATCTTACTTGCCATACAAAACGACAAGCCCATATCCACAATTAGTCGACAAGGATGTTTTCTCTGGAAATGTCTATTTGACCTTGGGCTTTAGGTTCTAAAAAAGTAAACCACTTAGCCCCCCTCTCTTTTCTGCCTAAAAATTGGAGGTGCTAAATAGTTGCCTAAAAAAAGGGTTGGGAAAATTTCTCAACCCTTTTTTTAATCTAACCGAATCTCATCGTCATTTTTATCGTAAAAGCGATACTCCATCAGACCGAAATCCGCTTTTGGATAAACTTTGACTTTGGCTCCTTTCTCAAAATACCACTTCCATAGTTGATTGTAAATTCCTTTTTTGAGATACGCCTCAATGTAAGGATGAACAAAGAGTTTCAACTTTGCCTTTGGTCGTGACTGAAGTATATGATTGAGATCCCGCTCTATATCGTCCATCAGCAGAATAGAAGCATTTGCCTTACCGGTACCGTTACAGGTTGGGCAGACTTCTGTTGTGTTAATCTTAACTTCGGGACGAGCTCTTTGGCGGGTGATTTGCATCAGCCCGAATTTGCTCAATGGCAGGATAGTATGTTGCGCACGATCATTCTTCATGAATCGGCGCATTGCCTTAACCAACTCGCGCTTGTGTTCCGGATTGCGCATATCGATAAAGTCAATAATGATAATCCCCCCAATGTCTCTCAATCGCAACTGCCGAGCAATCTCTTCTGCCGATTCCAGATTGACATTGAAGACGGCCTGCTCCTGATTCGTCGTTGCCATCTTATGCCCGCTATTGACATCAATCACGTGCATTGCTTCCGTGTGTTCAATCACGAGGTAAGCACCGCTATTCATGGTCGCCGTCTTTCCGAATGAAGATTTTATCTGCCTGGTTACACCAAGGGCGTCCATAATGGGCTTTTTGCCTTTGTAATGTTGGACGATTTTCACTTGATCCGGTGAGATGGATGCCAAATAGTTTTTAATATTTTGGTACATCTCAGCATTGTTGACCACAATTTTGTTGAAAGAATCCGTCAAAATATCCCGAAGAATACTAGATGTTTTATCCAATTCATTAAGCAGCTTGACAGGGGCTTTAGCCCCCTTCATTTTCTTCTGTATCCCCGCCCATCGCTCCATCATCATTTGTACTTCGGTAAGCAAATCCCCAACTTTTTTCCCCTCGGCAGCAGTCCGTACAATAACGCCAAAGTTCTTAGGCCGAATGCTTTCGATCAAAAGGTGCAGGCGTTTCCGTTCTTCCGGATTTGATATTTTCTTAGAGACGGCGATAATATCAGAAAAGGGTGTCAGTACCAAATAGCGTCCGGGGATGGTCAATTCACAACTCAGCCGGGGACCCTTTGTAGAAATAGGCTCCTTGAGAATTTGCACAAGGATGTCCTGCTTTTTCTTTAGTACCTGATCTATCTTCCCATTTTTATTGATCTCCGGCTCGTACTTAAAGTTGTCGAGTTTCGCGGTCGTCAGTTTTCCACTGACAGAGAGATTGGTAAACTTCTCTAGAGACTTGAGTTTTGGTCCCAAATCTGTATAGTGCAGAAAGGCATCTTTTTTGTGACCAATATCGACAAATGCCGCATTTAACCCGGGCATCAGTCGTTTAATCTTACCGAGAAAAATATCGCCAACAGCAAAATTGTTGTTTAATTTTTCATAGTGGATTTCCACTAACTTGGAGTCTTCGAGTAGTGCTATTTCTACATCTTTCTCCGTTGAATTGATAATAAGTTCTTTTCCCACAATCTTCGTGTTTGTAGGAACTATCCATCATTGTTAGAAATGTAAATGAACCGCGCTTCTCTTAAAGAAAATGAGGAATTTAAAAGAACACATCTTTATAACTCCATTTGGAGCCGACGTTGAAATG
>JALVDO010000310.1 GCA_027008975.1 Saprospiraceae bacterium
CCAATGTTCCCAAGAGTATTCTGAGTGAAATTTTCCTAATGGAATCATTGGTTTACGAACACCATGCAGATTTGGATGCCATGTTTGACGTGCTAGAACAGGCCGTCGTCAACAATCCTAAAAATAACGAAGCGGTCGAGCGCCTCGGACTCGCCATGGAACTAACAGAGCGATATCGGGAGGGCATCAAGATTAACGAGGCAATCATTGACCAACATCCCTATTCTCATTTGGCATGGTACAACCTGGGAAATGCATACCGCGCACTAGATAAAACAGAGGAGGCTATCGATGCCTATAAGTATGCCATCGCAATCGACGAGCGTTTTGAATACGCCTACCATGCTTGCGCTGCCATTTACTTTCTCGATGAAAAACACGAGCAGGCACTTGAATACTTCAAAGATTTATTGAAGATCGTCCATCCTTCCGAAAGGGGCGAAATCCACCTAAAGATAGGTTCCTGCTACCATCTTACCAATCGAAATCAATTGGCAAAAAAACACCTTCTTATCGCACAAAAAACCAGCTTTTATCAGGATACCGTTTACTTCCTTCTGGGAAGTTGTGCTTTGATGGATGGCACGCCCAAGGAGGCCGGTTACTACTTTGAGAAAGCCGTAAGCATTAACCCCGACAATGGTGCTTATCACGCCAATCTCGCCAAAGTACGAATACAGGAAGAAGCCTATGATGAAGCAGTCAGTCACTATAAAAAGGCCATTGATTTACATCCTGATTCTACTGATATTTGGGCGGATTATATCCTGTTTTATTTTGATTTGGGGTATGAAGACAAGGCTTTTCAACTGCTGGATTCTGCAACGCATTATTTAGGTGAGGTAATAGCGGGTTATATTCGCGTAGCTCTTTTATACCTTGCCGGAAAACGGAACAAAGGAAGTATTTTGCTATGGGAATTACTGATGGAGGACTACGAAGCGCATGACGTGATTTTCAGAATCGCCCCGGAATTAGAGGAAGATTCAGAAATAAATGCTATTATTGCCGTTATTTAAATTTATTTTGTTCGTTGGTGCTTCCAATACACAAAATAAATCTTTTTAGTCACTTTTATTTAATGCTATACCAACAAATTTCCAAGGCTGCTGCGAGTGGTAAAAAACTTTTTGCCTTACTCATCGATCCGGACAAAACTTATGGTCAAAAACTGGAGGCTACTGTCTTGGAGGCTATTGTCGCCAAGGTAGATTTGTTTTTTATTGGTGGTAGCCTGATGCTGGAAAATCGAATGGATGAGTGCTTACGGCAAATAAAATCCATTTGTGATATTCCTACCCTGCTTTTCCCCGGTAATACGCTACAACTATCAAATCTCGCAGATGGCATTCTTTTTTTATCCCTCATCTCCGGTCGCAATCCGGATTTATTAATAGGCCAACAAGTCGTTGCCGCCCCCTACCTGCGAGAGAGCAATTTGGAGATTATTCCCACGGGCTATATGATAATAGACGGTGGGGCAGCAACTTCCGTTAGCTATATGAGCAATACGCTGCCCATTCCCCACGACAAAAAGGAAATTGCCCAATGTACCGCCATGGCTGGAGAAATGCTGGGGCTAAAATGTATTTACATGGATGCCGGCAGCGGTGCACGTCGGGCTATTTCTACCGAAATGATACAATCCGTCAAAGCGTCTGTACAACTGCCCTTGATTATTGGTGGCGGACTCAAAACCCCACAGGATGTTGCCATGACAGCACGCGCCGGTGCCGACATCATTGTCATCGGAAATGCTGTCGAAAAAAACATACACAGCCTCCGGGCTTTCGTAAAAGCTGCCCATGAGTGCAATACCAATTCGCCCATCCAAAAAGAAGAAATTTGAAGCGAGGCATTGTCATAAAATCCACAGGAAGCTGGTACCACGTCCGTCATGAGGACAAGGATTACCCCTGCCGCATCATTGGAAAATTCCGATTGGAAAACCACCAATTAACCAACCCCGTAGCCGTCGGCGACGAAGTAGAGTTCACAGTTGAAAACACGGAACAGGGATTCGGGATTATCAAAAAAATACTTCCTCGAAAAAACTACGTCGTAAGACAGTCTCCCCGAAAAAAACACGCCCTCCATCTAATTGCCAGCAATGTTGATATGGCGATTCTCATCGTCACCATTGTACAGCCCAAATTAAAACTCGGCTTCATCGACCGCTTCCTGTTGATGACAGAGCCGTTCAATATCCCGACGACCATTGTATTCAATAAGAGCGATTTGTACAGCGCTGACGACCGCGACTTTTTCGACTTCCTGAAGATGGTCTATACCGATATTGGCTATGATGTATTATTGACCTCAGCGACGACAGGAGAAGGACTGGAGGCTTTCAAAAAACTGCTGCATAACAAAACGACTCTGCTCGCCGGGCAATCCGGTGTAGGAAAATCCAGCCTCGTCAATCGCGTAGCCCCTAAAATCGACCTCAAAACACAAGAATTGTCCGACTATTCCGGCAAGGGACAACACACAACGACCTTTGCTGAAATGTATTTCCTCGAAGGTGGCGGCGCCCTTATCGATAGTCCCGGCATCAAGACGCTCACCTTCAATTATCTCGAGCCGCAGCACGTAGCACATAATTTCAGAGAGATATTTGAATACTCAAAAAACTGCAAATTCGGGGGTAGCTGCCTCCATCGCAATGAGCCAAAATGCGCCGTCAAAGCTGCTGTAGCCGAAGGTTACATCACCGAATTTCGCTACGAAAACTACCTTTACCTCCTTGAAGAAATCGAAAAGCAGAATTATTGGGAGCGGCATTGAGGGATAGAGTTAGCACAATTTCCATAGAAATGTAACCCCCATTACAAAAAATCCACCCATTTTGAAGTATCTTTGCGCCTCCAAGCTGAAAAAAACAACAGCTTTGTTTTTAAAGCGTACAATTTTACACCAGTAAACGAGTTTTTACTGCAATGCTCAAAAGGTCGCAGTAACATTACAACAATCGGTAATACATGAAAAGGATAGTCTTGTCATTGAGTATGTTATTAATCGCTTTGGCGATGAACGCACAAATCTTTAATCCTGTCAAGTGGTCAACGGACTACAAGCAGGTAAGTGCAGATGAATTTGATTTGATTTTCACGGCAGATATCGACGACCACTGGGTTGTCTATTCGCAGGAGATTGGAGATGGCGGTCCGGTACCTACCAGCTTCACCTTTGATGAAGGCGACCACTATACCCGCATCGGCAAGGTCAAAGAATCAGGCAATCGAAAAAAGAAGCACGATAAGGTCTTTGATATGGACTTGATAAAGTTTTACGGCAAGGGGATTTTCACCCAGCGCGTAAAAGTGACCGACCTCAACAAGCCCATAACCGGCTATTTGGAGTTTATGACCTGTGATGATGTCCGCTGCCTGCCCCCAACAGAGGTAGATTTCAAATTTGAATTAAAATCCACAATGGAGGAGGAAAAACCAA
>JALVDO010000311.1 GCA_027008975.1 Saprospiraceae bacterium
AAGCGTATGGATATTCACACGCTGTAAAAATAGGAAGCGATATAATAATCTCTGGAGCAGTAAGTATGGACGATAAGGGAAATCCTACTGCCATAGGAGATTTCGAACAACAAATGAAGAACTGTTATGCTGATTTAGAAAAAATATTAAAGCATTACGGTTGCACTTTTGACGATGTTGTGGTAGAAAATATTTTCACTACCAATATGCCATTGTTTCTTGAAAAAGCCGCTTACCGAAATGAAATATATAAAAATCATTTTCCGACTGGCTCATGGCTTGGAGTAAAAGAATTGGCGTTGCCGGAATTTATGATTGAAATTGAGTTGGAGGTACATAAATCGAACTGAGTTAAGGGTATTCATTTATTTAAAACAATATTTCACATCATACATAAAAAACAATTAAAAACATGAAAAAATCAATCGTATTCCTCAGCCTTGCATTGGCATTAATTAGCACTTCCTGCTCACAGGAAAGCACCAATATCAATACTAAACACTACGCCGACATCTGGGATAAAATCGTCAATCAGGGAAAGATTGACCTCATTAACGAAAGTAATTTTGATCAAAATATCACCCTGATTTCCAGCCCCGAAAATGTTGCCGGTATCGAAGACTTCAAGGCTTATTATCAAAATTATCTCACAGGCTTCAGCGACATTGAATTTACTGTATTGGACATATTCGGACAAGGCGACAATATCGCAAAACATTGGCGCTTCAAAGGCACACATACCGGTGATTTTTTTGGCATGCCCGCCACGGGAAATAAAGTGGATGTAGAGGGGGTGACCATTGCCAAAATGAAAAACGGGAAAATAGCACAGGAGCAGGATTTTATGGACAACATGGCATTTATGCAGCAATTGGGCATTGCATCCGACCCCAACAATATCTCTGTGATAGACGGCATCTATAAGTCATTTTCAAAAGGTGATATTCCTGCTGTCATTGGTGTTTTGGATGCCCATGTTGTATGGAACGAAGCAGAGGGTAATGCCCATGCCGATGGCAATCCATATACAAGCCCGGATGCTGTACTCAACGGTGTGTTTGCACGTATAGGAGCAGAATATGAATATTTCAAGACAGTCGATATTCAGCTCCATGAGATGTCCAATAATCAAGTATTAGCGACGCTGCGCTATCAGGGCAAAATAAAGAAAAATGGGGCAAAAATCGACGCTCAGGCAGCCCACCTTTGGACATTGAAAGACGGAAAGGTCATCGCCTTTCAGCAATATGTAGATACCAAGCAATTGGATGAGGCATTTAAAAAATAAAAATGATAAAAATTTTCAAAAATTAAACCTATCTCCCTTCCAATTGTCAGGATTTTTTCTGATGTAATTTTTGATATTATAGTGTGACCGTTGGTCACGAATGATATGGTCGTGATAATTGGGTTGAAAAAAATGGTTATTGCGGTTGTATTTTGGAATATCCAAATGATGTTCGTCAATATAATCGTCAATTTTGGAATTGACGGCCGATTTGAATCCGGCAATAAATGACGATATGGATTGGGGTAATCGGTGGGGAATGTGGGGTGTATTGCGGGATGTAGAGGCGAACGGCCGTTCGCCTCTACGGCCATCCGCACCACCATCCGCACCACCATCCGCACCACCATCCGCGCCCATTTTTTTCAATTCAATAATGGCATGTATATGATTGGGCATGATGACATATTCGTCCAAAAATAATTCATCGCGGATTTCAAATGATTTGTACCATTCATCATTTACAATTTTTCCAAAATCGGATAATATCATCTGTTTATTTTCAATACGTCCCAAATTGCATTCCCTGTGTTGGGTGACAATGGTGATATAATACAACCCTTCGCTGGAATAATCCCACCCTTTCAATCGATGGGATTCAATTCGGTATTTCCCTTTAAATTTTTTCTTGGCCATAATTATTACATTATCTATACAACTGGTGAAATAAACAATATTTTATGAAAAATCCAAAATATCCCTTCGGTCAAAAATAACAATCACTCGGACAGTAATACCCTCCATTCGGACAATAACGCCCGATAATTCAACTTTTCCCCTTTACATTTGGGGTAGAATCGAATTTTTTATCTTCACCTAAAACTTTTATTAATTATGAGAGAGAAATACATACTACAACAAAAAAGAACAGCAACTTTTGTCATGATGGTATTTTTATTAGCCATTTTGTGCATTCCAAAAACAACAAAAGCACAGCTTACCCTTCCACTTTTCACAGGATATACCTTTAATGTCAATGGATTGGAACCAACCATCTGCGAAGCCAGTAGTGCGAGTGCCACTTCAGGATTTAATTATTATTATTATTTTCCGGAAGTTACTGCTGCCAATTTATCAGGTAATCAGGCAACTTACCATACGGCTTATGCCGGAAAAACAATGACCGTTGTTTTAGATATTCCGGCTATTGGATTTTTAGGTGTTAATTATATTATGACGTATCGATATGGTTCTGTTGGTGGTTCAGTAATTGAAAATACGGTTTATCCCGTAAGCAATCCTCCTTCGGGGGTCATTCGGTTTGAAATGCCGGTATTATTTGATGTGGCAAAGAGTCAGGCTTATGTCTCCTTTGTAGTGAAGGATATAATAGGGGAAGGTGAAAATCAGTTTCAAGTGGGTACCTGGGTGGTCATTCCTATTGCGGTATTGGGACCTACGAGTACGAGTGTTGATTCGCTGGGGACTGTTCTGGAACCACAAATCCCCTACCTCATTCTACATGCTCCTCCGGGTGATGGAAGTACCAGCAGCTTTCAAAGTACCCAAACGACCTGCCAGGAAGTCTCCAGCACTTATGCATCGGATGAGTCCCTTTCTGCAAATCTGGCGGTAAAATTGGGCGTAAAAGGCTCTATTGGTTTCATCAATACGGTAGATTATGAATTTTCCGTCACTATGAGTGCCGAAGGAACTGCCGGTGATTTATCCATCCAAAGCTCCTCTGATCAAACCTGTGTAACGATTGGACAAGGCTTTTCCACCTCGGCGCTTCCCGGTTCGGAAGGAAACGGCGATGTTTTTATTGGTTATGGCATCACGCTGGCTTATGGTGTTTATGAATACCTCGAAGTTGACCCTAATACTTGCAGTACCCGTCTGGACACCGGATTGATATATGCTCCGACAGGAGACGTTGTGAAATTTGCTTACACCAAAACGGCTATTCTTTCAGATATCGACTCCCTTCAGGTAAAAGTAGATAATACTGCCTTGTCGGCCAAAACACGTAATGATGCCCAAAACCAGATAGATGTCTGGGATCAGGTACTTGCTTTAAATGATGAAAATATCAATAACCCGAATAATGAGCTGCTCGATGTCATTAACTTTAGTGCAGGAGCACCTAATTTTCAGGAGTCGGGCATCACCGTGGCGGAAACGAATACCATCGAAGTAGAACACTATGT
>JALVDO010000312.1 GCA_027008975.1 Saprospiraceae bacterium
CCTGCGATTACGCAGACGACCCAGTATAGAAGACAAGTACGTCCAAGCGGTGGCGGAACATGGACAACCTCGAACGTAGTCACCAAAACGGTTTACACCGCGCCAACGGTAACAGCGGCAGGTGGCACCACCATCTGCTACGGAACAAGTACGAGTATAAGCGCAAGTGCGACAGGCGGAGCAAGTCCATATACCTACGCATGGAGTAACGGCTTGGGCAGTGGCTCGAGCAAAACGGTCAGCCCGACAACGACGACCACCTATACGGTAACGGTAACAGATGCCAACGGCTGTACCGATACAGATCAGGTAACCGTAACGGTGGATGATACCTTTGACGGAGGCTCATTGAATGGCGATGAAGCCTTGTGTGGTGGTTATGATCCAGCGATCATCGTTGGAATAGCAGCGAGTGGCTGTAGTGGCGGCACGCCGGAATACCGCTGGCAGTCGCGCTTGGGAACAAGTGGTACATTTACCACAATAAGTGGCGCAACTGCAAAAGATTACGATCCAACTGCGATTTCGCAGACCACTCAATACCGTAGACAAGTGCGTCCTGCGGGAAGTAGCGCATCTTGGTCATCTTCAAATATTATTACCAAAACGGTTTATCCTATTCCTACGGTGACCATTTCAGGAGGAGGTGATATATGTCTGGGAGGGTGTGCAACTTTCACAGCGAGTGCAGGAGGAGGGACAAGCCCTTATTCTTATGAATGGAATCATGGTCTCGGTACTGGCCAAAGCAAAACGGTTTGCCCTACGAGTACGACAACTTATACAGTCACAGTTACGGATGGAAACGCCTGTCCGGCAACTGCTAATGTCACTGTTACCGTTAATCCTAACCCTTCGGTCAGTATTTCTAAAACAGACGCTAATTGTAATCAATCGGATGGAAGTGCGACAGCCACGGCAAGTGGTGGTGTGGCTCCTTATACCTATACGTGGGGTGCTCCAATAAATGCTACCGGTGCGACTCAAAACAACCTGGCTGCCGGGAATTATAGTGTTACTGCAACTGATGCCAATGGCTGTACGGGAACACAAACGGTCTCAATCGGAAATGCAGCTGGTGTGAGTATTACTTCCATTAGTTCCTCTAACGAAACTTGTGTCAATAACGATGGCACTATAACAGTAAATGTTTCAGGAGGGGCAGCTCCTTATACCTATACCTGGAGCCCAAATGTTGGAAATACGGCAACAGTAACTGGCTTGTCTGCAGGAACCTACAATGTTACTGTTACGGATGCAAATGGTTGTACCGATACAGGTTCCAAAGTTATTGAAGATTATTGCTTTGACTTAGCTTTGAGAAAAACAAATGCTTCGGGTAATTTTGTGCCGGGAGGAACGGTAACTTTTGATATCGAAGTAATTAATCAGGGGGCAGTAGATGCAACCAACGTACAAATTACTGACTATATTCCAACCGGACTTACCTTGAATGATGCCAATTGGACGATGAGTGGTAGCAATGCCACTCGGACAATAACAAGTTTGGCAGGTGGGGCAACTACAACATTGACAATTACCTTTGATATCAGTCCAACTTTTCAGGATACTGAGATAATCAATAGCGCTGAGATAAGTTCGGCGACCAATGCGCTTGGTCTGACCGATTTTGATAGTACACCGGATTCAATTAATGGTAATGATGCCGGTGGTAATCCAAACACAGCTTCCGATGATGCTGTCAATGGGGATGGGACTGGAGCGCCCGGAAGTAGCAATGCTTCAACTGATGAGGATGATCACGATCCGGAAGCTATAACTATTACTCAAACATTTGATTTGGCACTGGATATCAAGTTGGATTCGAGTACGCCCGGTCCATTTAGTCAAGGTAGTACAGTGACATTCATTGTCACAGTGACAAATCAGGGAACTTTAACCGCTTCAAAAGTAGATGTTGTAAATTATATTCCAACTGGACTCATCTTAAACGATGCCGGTTGGAGTCAGTTGGGTGCCAAAGCTACAAAAGCGCTTTCGGTTCCCCTTGCTCCGGGTGCTACAACATCAGCTACTATCACATTTACAATTGATCCAACCTTCCAAGGAACTGAAATTGTAGATTATGCCGAAATTTATTTTGCATCCAATGCATTATCTCAGGCAGATTCGGATTCGACACCTGATCAGAACAACACAAATGATGCCGGTGGACAACCGAATAGCCCTGCCGACGATTATTTGGATGGTAATGGAACAGGGGCAATTGGCGATGGGGTTGCTGCGACAGACGAAGATGACCACGACCCTGTGCAAATTTCAGTGGTGCAAACAGCTTCGATTGATATTGAGAAGTCCACTAATGGTGAGGACGCAGATAGCTTCCCGGGGCCGATTTTATTTGTCCAAACTCCAGGTGTCTCTACTTCTGTAGATTGGGAATATGTTGTGACCAATACAGGAACACTCGATTTGATAAATGTAACGGTTGTTGATGATCAGGAGGGAACTATTTGTACAATTCCTTCTCTCCCAGCAGGTGCAAGTCATACTTGTAACCTGTCGGGAATGGCAATGCGGGGAGGATATGAAAACTTAGCAACGGTCACAGGACAACCTGTTGATGTGAATGGTAATCCAACAGGGACTCCTGTTACAGATGCTGATTACTCTCACTATGTTGGGGTTTATCTTAACGTTGAGAAAACAGTTGATAGAACACAGGTGTGTCCCGGCGAGAACGCGAATTACACCTTAACAATACGGATGCTTGGAGGATACACAGGTTTAGAGTTCAGAAATATCAGGGTTTATGATTCAAATGTCGCACATACTTTGACACCAAATTCACCCGAGTTTGATCCGACGAGTGATTGGGGTAGCGATCAGATTATCAAATTTGTTGATAACGATAACAATGGAAATTCTGATGAAGAATTTGTGTTTAATTACGCATTGACAATCAATAGCGATTTGACAAATACAGCTGTGGACACAGCTCATGTTTATTATGTAGATCCAAATACAGGAGTAGAAACGGATATTGGGGAGTTGATTAACATGAATCCAAGTAGTGTGACAGTGACCGTATTCGATCCACCTGTGGCGACACTAACAGGAGTGGATGCGCACTGCGGACAATCAGATGGTAGTGCCAGCGCGACGATTAGCGGTGGAACGGCTCCATTTTCATACCTCTGGGATGATCCAACCAATTCAACCATAACTTCTATTTCTAATGTTCCGGCAGGTAATTACAATTTTACCGTAACCGATGCTAATGGTTGTCAGGATGTCGCCTCTGTAACAATTAATAATTTAAGCGGCCCTTCTATCACAGGTACAGGAGGGACAACTTGTCCCGGAGAAAATATAACAATTTCTGCTTCCGCAAACGGAGGAACGGCACCATATACTTACACATGGGGAGCGCCAATCAATGCAACAGGTGCTTCACAAACGGTGAATCCAACGGT
>JALVDO010000313.1 GCA_027008975.1 Saprospiraceae bacterium
TTGTTGAAAATATTTCCGACTAAGACTTTTTACCTTGTCGAAATTTCGATAAATTTCTAACGTATCAAGAAAAAAAAATTTATAGCACTGCTGGAGATAAAAATTTTGCTCCAAAATATTATCAATGTGTTCAAACAACGGGACAGCCGTGTAGTTGGCTAATACGTGACTCATCTCTTTGTTTAATTCCTTAATTATTGCAATGACTATTGACTCCTTGCTGTAATAGTGATACGCCAAGTTGCCAACGCTAATGCTGCAAGCGTCAGCAATATGCTGAAGTCTGACATTGACAAGCCCTTTTTCGTTAAAAAGGCTTAATGCCGCAGTTAGTATCCTATCTTTTGTTTTTGCCATACTTAAAACTGTAGCTAGCTGCTATGCTAACGATCTGGTATATTACCGAAGATATATATAACTTGAATCCGGTGTCAGCATATACTATACTTTGAGATTTAACAACAAATTCGCAGCAACAATAGTTCGGTTACTTCTTTAAGACGCCAACTCGCGAATTGATTGTACTATCACGTTGAGGATACTACAACGGAATTCACTTCCTTCCGGTTCCTATTTTTTGATGTTCCTCACAGACGGGCAATTGCAAGGGTACCGCAGTGTTTACTAGGCATTGATTTTATCCGTACAAAAGAAAACCCCCGCCGAAGGCAGGGGTTTTTAACCCAAACAAATAAACACAAAAACTACTTTAAGATGCTGCGAAGGTAAGCCCTTTTTTTGAATAATTCAACCAAAAAGCCGTTCAGAGGGACAATATTATCCAAATATCTTCCTATTTTGTGCAAATTATTTACTTGTTTTCTCTTTTTTCACAAAACGTAACTACAAAACAACTCCCTGTATGCGATACTTTAGAGCGATAATGTTTGTGACAATAACGATTGCAAGCATCATTATTTTTTCTAGTCATCATCCTTTTGGTACGCCCTTACCGGCACTTGGAAGACTGGTCAGTCCTTATAATGGTTTTTGGAAAAATGCGGAGTCTTCTGCACTCCCCAATCAAAAAGCGATTGTTACTCCTTCTCTAACCGGCAAAGGAGAGATTGTCTATGACAAAAGGCTCGTTCCACATATTTTTGCTCAAAACCTCAATGATGCCACTTTCCTTCAGGGGTATGTAACCGCCCGATACCGGCTGTGGCAAATGGATATTTCCGTCCGGGCAACTGCCGGTTTTCTCTCCGAAGTACTAGGCGAAAGAACACTACAACACGACATCAAAAAAAGGAGAAAGGGGTTGTTGTTCGCTGCCGAACAGTTGGTACAGCGCTGGCAGGAAACGGGAGAAATAGACTTTATCCAAAGCTATTGCGATGGAGTTAACCTTTGGATATCATCCCTCTCGCCCGATGATTATCCCATCGAATACAAGCTCATGGACTTCAAACCCACTCTTTGGACACCGCTCAAGTCGGCCATTTTTTTAAAGAGTATGACGGAGACGCTCGCCTTTCATAATAGCGATGTCAGGGCGAGCAATGCCCTTAAAGCATTTGAGCCGGAATTATTCAACTTCTTGTATCCGCCAGTAAACCACAAGGCTCCTCCAGTCATTCCGGCGGGAGCGAGTTGGAACTTCACCCCCACCCCCATAGACTCGACAGAAGCGGAGAGATGGAGTATGCTACAGGAGGAACAACTACCCCCATTGGAGCTATTTGAACCAATGCCGGAAGGTATTGGCAGTAATAACTGGGCAGTGTCGGGTCGAAAAACGAAGTCTGGACGTCCCATATTTTGTAATGATCCACACCTCCCGCTTTCCCTACCCTCGATATGGTTTGAAATCCAAATTAAGACGCCTGAACTTAATGCTTATGGAGCATCCCTTCCGGGACTACCGGGTGTTGCCATCGGCTTCAATGAAGACATCGCCTGGGGAGAGACCAATGGAGGCATTGACGTCCTTGACTGGTACACCATCGAATGGGTGGATGATGCCAAAACAAAATACACTATTGACGGCACGACCAAAACGGTCAAAGTCCGGAAGGAGGTCATCCCGATTAGAGGACAAAGCAATCACATCGAAAAGGTGAAATACACCGAATGGGGACCCATTGTTCACGACGAAAAAGACTCGCCCTACTACGACCTTGCCATGCACTGGATTGGATTAGAGATCCCAAAAGACGACAAAAAAACAGCCGTTAGTACCTTTCTTGGTCTGATGAAAGCCAAAAATTACGAAGATTACCGAAAGGCACTAAAAATTTATGATTCGCCAATCCAAAATTTTGCATTCGCCTGCAAAGATGGCGATATAGCCATTACCGTTAATGGTAAAATACCCGTCAGAAGACCCTCGCAGGGACGATTTATACAAGCCGGAAATACCAGCCAAAACAAATGGCAGTCCTACGTACCAATGGATCAGGTACCCGCTATACGGAATCCGGAAAGAGGCTTTATCTTCTCTGCCAACCAGCGTTCTGCATCAGAGGATTATCCCTACCCCATCGTCGGGCGATTTGCAGATTATCGTTGCCGTATCATCAATGACAAATTGTCCAAAATGGAAAAAATCACTCCATCCGATATGATGAAAATGCAAACCAACACCTATTCCCTAAAAGCAGCAGAATTGCTTCCCCTTTTATTGGATGCACAAAGGGAGGATACAACCTCCCAAATCATTCGTGACCTCAAAGACTGGGATTTGCACTTCACCGCCGACTCCAAGGCTGCCTTTATTTTCGAAAAATGGGCAATAGAAACCTACCGAATGACCTTTGACGAAGTCTATGCCCTACGCGACTCCATGAGTATCCTCTTCCCCGATAGCTGGCGACTTATTGAGTTGATAGAAAGGGAACCTTCTCATCCTATTTTTGATAACAAACAAACAACAGCCATCGAAAATGCCACCGACATTATTCAACAAGCTTACAGGCGCGTCAAAATGCAATATGAAGCCTCCTATGCCGATGATGACTTCAATTGGTCAAATCAGAAATCCACACACATTAACCACCTCGCTCAAATACCCCCTTTTTCTGCTCAAAAAATAAAAATCGGTGGGCATCACAATTCCATCAATGCCGTCCAAAGTAGTTTTGGCCCCTCCTGGCGCATGGTCGTAGCGCTTGGTGAGCAGCCCAAAGCATGGGGTGTATATCCGGGTGGGCAGTCCGGCAATCCCGGTAGTAAGTTTTATGACAATATGATTTCCCAATGGGCAAATGGCGAGTATAACCAACTGCTTTTTATGCAAAGTGCGGCGGGAGGAGGTGAGGAGGTTGTTTTTCGGCAGGAGTTTGGGAAATAATGAAAGGGTTGGGATATCGCCTAAATTCGGATTAGCAATCTTCCTCATGCTTCGGAAGCTTACTAATCCGAATTTAGAGGGCGCCTGCCAACTGCAATAAATTGATCTCTGCCAGCTTAGCATTGTACTTAGCCTGACTG
>JALVDO010000314.1 GCA_027008975.1 Saprospiraceae bacterium
AGTTCACATTCTAATTCTAATTCTAATTCGCATTCTAATTCTTATTTATAATGAAGTATATTTTTCTATCCATTGTAGCATTGTTAATATTTAGTACTTGTACGACCGATTTTGTATTGGAAGGAGAGTGGGAAGAGGTACCTATCGTATATGGTTTTATCAATGCGGAGGACACAGCTCATTACATCCGGTTGGAGAAGGCATTTTTGGAGCCTGGAGGTAATGCCAGAGATCTTGCTCAAATTCCGGACTCCATCTACTTTGGAGAAGATGTGCAGGTCTATTTGACAAATATCTCGAATGGGCAAACATACTTGATGGAGCGCGTGGATGGTAACCTGGAGGGCTACCCAAGACAGGAAGGTACTTTTGCCCAGACGCCGAACTATCTGTACAAGGTGCTGGATGCCGACATGAATCTCGAAGGCGGGGAAACCGTCGCTCTTTCCGTTAAACGAGGAGAGGAGGAGTTGACTTCTGCGGAGGCAACGGTTTTGACTAAAGTATCACCGACCGAAACACAACCATCCAATCCATTGCGCCTGAAGCGTTATACCAACATTATAAGTGTTAGTTGGCGAATGGGGCAGGAAGCAAAGGTTTTTGATGTCAAGTTGCGCGTTAACTACAAGGAGAGTCGCAATGGTGGTCCCTTTGAAGAAAAAAGCATTCTTTTTCCCGTATCCTCACGGGTAGAAAACGACCAAAATAAAATATCGGAAAAGACGAGTTTTAGGAGTGGTGACTTCTATCAGTTTCTCGGAGGCACTTTGGAGAAAAGCCCTTCTATAGCCCGTACGGACTTGACGGTAGATGTTATCGTTCGCGGAGGTGGAAAGGAGTTTTTAGATTTCCTCGATGTCTATGATGCAAATCTGGGTATTACCAGCGCCAATCAAATTCCCGTTTATACCAATCTGACCAAAGGTTTGGGAATTTTTTCTTCTCGCAGCGATGGTGAACGCACAGGACTGACGCTGGATTTGGAATCCCTCGATTCACTTGCCCACGGTATTTATACCCGAGAATTGAATTTTCAATAAATTAGAATCTGATCCCTGAGATGACGGTAGGAAGATCGGGGAGCAGTTTTTCATTAGAATTAGAATGGGAGCGACAAGGTGATAACCTCCCTCCCTCCCTCGTTTCCTTCGGGAGGCAAGCTTTCAGTCGTGAGACAGGCTTCGCAGTCCCTACGGCGACAGAGTGATAACGGAGAAGCCCGTAGGGGCAAGAAGGTGTCAACTTGGGAGCGTACACCTGATTAGCGGCCACAGGACTTGAAGTCTGTCTTAGAGACTAGGTTTACAGGATTGCTTTTTGCCCGCTATGTCCGGTAATAATCCCCAAAAATTAGAAAAACCATAGTACTAGACATTCAGCATTTTATCCCATGTTTTGTCATCAGTTTTGAGCCATTGGCATCAAAAATGCCGCCAAAACAAGAAGTGAACCCCCAGTTCTAGTATAAATATCTGGTACTATGATTTTTTTTTGTTAATTTTACGCTCATAGTTGTAGAAGATTTTTAGGCTATTCGTTTAAAACCCAAATTTAAATTTTTTGTAACTATTTTGTTATTATTTAACCTTTCAAAACTTTTCTTTTTTAAACAACTCCATCATGAAAAAAGTATATACCTTTTTTTTCCTATTTATTTCAACTTATTTGTTTTCACAATCCTCTTGGACTAATTATGCGACTGATTCTTTTATATGGGATTTAGAATTAGAGCATAATTACATCTGGGTAGGCTCACAAGGAGGATTAATAAAAGTTAACACCGAAACAGGCGAAAAAGAAGTTTTTCAGGCATCGAATAGTGGACTGCACGGGACGGGAATAAAGGAAGTAGAAGTCGCCGAAGACGGCACTAAGTGGTTCGGGGGTATAAATGCGGGACTTTTTAAATTTGACAATAGCAACTGGCAGCAGTTTTATTACATTAATACAGGTGATACACTTAGGGAAATTGTGAATCTCAAGCTGGACCCTAATGGTAATCCTTGGTTTTTTTCTAATTTAAATAATCATTGCTGGGGGTGTAAAAAGCTCATTAGTTATGATGGAAATGAGTTTTATAATCACAATGACAATCTTCCTACATATACACAATCAGGAGGTTTCGCCGATTTTGATTTTATTAATTCTGAAGAACTATGGGTAGCCTTTGGCAACAAAATTGTGAGATACAACGGAACAGAAGTAACACAAACTTACAATAGCGCTAATAGCCCATTACTACAAGGTGAAAATATTGTTAAAATAATAGTTGATAATCAGGGGAGTTTATGGGTAGCTGCAACGAAGTTCAACGGCTCAGGATCTTATGCTCGTAGGATACTCAAGTTGGAGGGAACTACCTGGACTGTTGAAAATGAATCACTTCCCGGTTCCGTATATAAATTATTCAAGGATAATAACGGGACGCTATGGTTTACGTTTATTAATGAGAATTCATCAGAAAGGAGCTATGCCTCTTTTGATGGCACCAACTGGAACTATTGGTCGAACTCAGATTCATTAGGAATACCGGGTAATCACACTAAGCCAACATTGCATCTGGTTGACTCTTTAGGTAACTGGTGGATGACAACTTATAATGGCATTCGCGAACCTAAAGTCTATAAAGTTAATGGCACCTCGGTCACGGCTTATGATACCGAAATATCCCCTCTGGGCATTAGTTACTTCAATGATATTTTAGCAGATTGTGATAATAATATCTGGCTTGTAGGAGACGAAACTCTTAGTAAATTTGATGGTGAAAATTGGGTGAATTACACCAAAAATCAGACAGGGTTTGTGCTCAGTCTTTGGGAAGCAGCCCTTGACCCGACTACCTGCGATATTTGGTTTGCCATTTATAGCAGTAATGCTGGCGAACCAGGTATTGGTCGATATAACGGTTCTGAGTTTGAAACCTTTACACTAGATCATGGAGGATGTTTAAGCATTGATGTAGGTCCGGATGGGGTTGTTTATGCAGGTACGACCTCAAGCGGTTTGGCACAATATTCAAATGGAAACTGGACTTATTTTAATGAAGACAATTCTCCCCTAAATAATTACATCAAAAGTGTAAAAGTACAATCAAATGGAACCGTTTGGGTTGCTAGCTACGCAAATGGAGTAGCAAGAAAAGTGGGTGATGAATGGACTGTTTTTGATCATTCCAATTCTCCTGTTGAAAATAATATATGGCGTATATATGAGGACTCCAATGAGAATATTTGGGTGCGATCTGATGTTGGTTTTGCTAAATTTGATGGCACAGACTGGGAGCTTATTCCAATTAGTTCGGGGGACCTCAAAGTATATTCAATAACAGAAGATAATAATGGAAATTATTGGTTGGGAAGGGCGTTGTTGCATGAATAGTATAAAAAAATAAGCCAGGTTTTGTATTTTTGATTTTTCTGACAAAA
>JALVDO010000315.1 GCA_027008975.1 Saprospiraceae bacterium
CACTTTTAATTTAACACCGGAAATTGTGGAAGCAGCTATCACACCACGCACAAAAGCCGTTGTTCCCGTACATTTGTTCGGACAATCCTGTGATATGGAACCCATCATGGAGGTGGCTCAAAAACACGGATTGTATGTGGTGGAGGATAATGCACAGGCAATCGGTGCCGATTATACTTTCGCCGATGGCAGTACTCGTAAAACAGGTACTATAGGACATATCGGTTGTACATCTTTTTATCCATCAAAAAATTTAGGGGCTTTTGGCGATGGAGGAGCTATTTTCACCCGTGATGAGCAGTTGGCAAAAAAATTGCGGATGATGGCCAATCATGGTCAAAGTGTTCGCTATTATCACGATGAGATTGGTGTGAATTCTCGGCTGGATAGTATTCAAGCTGCAATTTTGGACATTAAGCTGAAGCACCTGGATGAGTATGCTGCTGCTAGACAAAAGGCTGCTGCCTTTTACGATAAAGCTTTCGAAAATGTGGCTAACATCCGGACACCAAAACGGCAGCCCAATTCTACTCACGTTTTTCATCAATATACTTTGTTGCTTGAAGGAATTGACCGGACAGAGTTTCAGCGTAAGCTAAAAGATAAAGGAGTACCCTCGATGGTTTATTATCCGGTTCCTTTATACGAGCAGAAAGCTTATAGCGGGAAGTTTTCAGGAGGTGTTGATTTTCTGCCGGTAACAGATCAGTTGTGCAAAGAAGTTGTTTCCCTGCCCATTCATACAGAGATGACCGAAGAGTTGTTGACCTATATTTCGGATGTAGTCACTTCTGCGCTCTAAAAAAACTATTTTCTAACCTTAGATATTTTGAAAATGGATAAAAAGAATTACTTTTGCCACGAAACGGCTGTAATTGACTCAGGAGCCACCATCGGTGATGGCACGAGGGTGTGGCATTTCTCCCATATTATGTGTGATGTTGTTATTGGCTCCAATTGTAATTTTGGGCAGAATGTCTTTATTGCTTCAGGGGTAAAGCTCGGCAATAATGTCAAAGTTCAGAACAACGTGTCCATCTATGCCGGTGTTGAATGCGAGGATGATGTTTTTCTAGGCCCCTCAATGGTGTTTACAAATGTAACCAATCCGAGAAGTGGCGTTAACAGACGGGGGGAGTATGCGAAGACGAGGGTAGGTAAAGGAGCCACAATTGGGGCAAATGCAACCATCGTTTGCGGGCATGATATTGGAGATTATGCTTTTATTGGTGCAGGTGCCGTCGTAACAAAAAGTGTACCCCCCTATGCTTTGGTTGTTGGTAATCCGGCAAGACAAATTGGTTGGATGAGTGAATACGGTGAGCGATTGTCTTTTGACGAAAAAGGAGAAGCCGTTTGTCCGGGAAGTGGAATTATTTACGTATTGCGTGGAGGCACTGTAAGAAAAAAATAGTGAGCATAAAAGATAAAGAATTAACAACTATACTGCTAATGCAAAAAAACAAATCCCAAGATTACGAAAACCACTTGCATGCAGAAGAAGCTCGGTGGTTTGCCATTTATACCCGCTATAAACGGGAGAAATTGGTGGCTACACGGCTGACAAACATGGGGGTTGAGTGTTATTTGCCTTTGCAGTCAGTTACCCGATGTTATACCCGAAAGAAAAAAGTAGTGGAATTGCCCTTAATCAACTGCCACCTTTTTGTCAAAATAACCAAAGCGTCCTACATTAAAATATTACAAACGACCGATGTTGTTCGGTTCGTAAAAGTCGGTATGAATTTATTGGCTATTCCCCAGCATGAGATTGATTTGCTTAAGCGAATTGTCGGTCATGCTGAAGATGTCGTCGTTAGTGAATCTGACTTCCAAGCCGGCGATAAAGTCGAGGTCATCGGAGGGCAGTTAACGGGGTTGACAGGGACATTGGTAACAACAAGACAAAAAAACAATTTCCTCGTTCGATTGGACACTATTGGTCTGAATTTGGAAATGTATATTGATAAAAAATTATTGCGTTGTATTCAGCGCGCACCCGTTGGTCCCACTTAATTAATAAAGGGGCGGACAACACTAATAATGCACGATATTTTAACCAAAATATCTCTTTCGGAGATGAAGTCCTCTGCGACTTTTCAACGGCGAAGCCGTGTTTTAGAATAACCAACAACATGAAAAATTTTGCTTTAGTCGGAGCAGCCGGATACGTCGCTCCGCGCCACATGCGAGCCATCAAAGATACCGAAAATAATCTAATTGCCGCTTACGACCCTTTTGACTCTGTTGGCGTCATCGATAGTCACTTTCCCGAGGCTGCTTTTTTTACGGAGTTTGAACGATTTGACAGGCATCTGGAGAAATTAAAGCGCAACGGGCAACCAATTGATTACGTTTCCGTGTGTTCGCCCAATTACCTACACGACGCGCATATTCGTTTTGGTCTGCGTTCTGGCGCCAATGTGATTTGCGAAAAGCCGATTGTATTGAATCCCTGGAATATTGATGCACTGGAAGAAATTGAAAACGAAACCGGACGACGCGTTTATAATATATTGCAATTGCGACTGCATCCCAGCATCATTGCGCTTAAAGAGAAGGTGGCTAGCGGACCTGCAGATAAGATATACGATTTTGATTTAACCTATCTGACCTCCCGTGGCAATTGGTATTATACCAGTTGGAAAGGCGATGTGCATAAATCCGGAGGGATTGCTACCAATATCGGGGTGCATTTTTACGATATGCTGCAATGGGTCTTTGGGGCGGTAAAGAAAAATGTGGTGCATCTGCACACGCATGATCGGGCTGCCGGTTATCTCGAACTGGAAAGGGCACGCGTGCGTTGGTTTTTGAGTATCAATTACGATGTGATTCCCGAAGCGGTCAAGGCGACAGGAGCTCGTACTTACCGCTCAATCACCTTGGATGGCGAAGAAATTGAGTTTAGCGGAGGCTTCTTTGATTTACACACAAAAAGCTACCAAAAAGTGCTGGATGGTGAGGGATTCCGAATAGGAGAAGCCCGAAATGCTATTGAAATGGTACACGCTATCCGTACAGCTGAGCCCATTGGCTTACAGGGCGATTACCACCCACTGGCCAAATTGCCACTGAGTAAACACCCGTTTGAGTTGTAATTCTCCGATTTTTCCCGTAATTTTGGAGAAATAGCCATAGGATCGGGGAGCTGACGACGTAGGAGGCCTGCATCCTGACCAAATGCTTGCCTCACGACAGAAACGAGGGAGGAAGGGATGAAGATCCCCGAGCCGTTTCACTTAAAAAAATCATTCATTCAGCTTACGCAAAAATGAATCAAGATATTATGACCATCACCGACATCAAT
Organism: Saprospiraceae bacterium; assembly: GCA_027008975.1. Lineage (GTDB taxonomy): Bacteria > Bacteroidota > Bacteroidia > Chitinophagales > Saprospiraceae > JALVDO01. Next base: position 3,311 of record JALVDO010000315.1, read on the forward strand.
CAATTAGACCCGACAAAAAAATACACCTATGCCGACTACCTGACGTGGAGATTCAAGGAGCGCGTTGAGTTGATTAAAGGGAAACTGTTCAAAATGTCGCCCGCTCCAAATCTTT
>JALVDO010000316.1 GCA_027008975.1 Saprospiraceae bacterium
ATTGGTACCTCAAAACGTAAAAAAACGCCCGCCGGGTCTCCGGCAGGGCTTTACCTCCATCCTTATCGCACCAACAATACCTCCCCACTGACTATCTCTCGGTTGCCGTCCGCAAACTCAACATCTACTTGATAGACATAAACGCCTAGTGCTGCCGGATGCCCCTGCCATCTGCCGTCCCACTTGAAGCCACCTTAGGGAAAAGTTGCCCTCTCGGGGGTAAAAACCTGATCGACTGCGTAGCTGGGAGAGTAGTTAATTGAAATAGTCATCCGTGGACATTCTACATAATCCTCCACGCTGGGATTGAGCACCAAATCCTGTCCAATGGCAGGTAAAACCACTAGAAAAAGCGATAAAAAAAAGTAAATTCCCTTGTGGACAGGAAGCGGTAAATACGTACGAAAAGAAGTGTTAAAGATATGTTTGGGTACTGGAACTGCAAGTTACGGCTTTTTCCGGAATAAAAATGTTAAAATTTGTAAAACATGCCTTTGGAAGAGTAAACGGGGATAAGGAGAATGGGAATGGCAAGGAAACGCACCAAACATCAGGTTGAAGACCTAATCACTACACTCTAACCTTTCCAACTTCCTCCAATAAGGCCATCCCTTCTTCAAAATCAACCATTCGGGTAACGACGTAAAACAGGTACATGGTCGTCAGCCAATTCGTAAAATCCTCCTTGCTTTTGAGGTGTTTTTTCAGATGTACCATTATCCATGAGAAGTGCTCCCAAGTATCAAAGCAGGAGGCACAATCCCTGTCTTCGCCGGTACAACAACGACGGGTTGTCTCAAAATCGGCGTAGTAGGCACGAAAATGAGGATTGTATGGATTGCCGTTTTGCATTCGCTCCTCATTGCTCTTTAAGTTGGTGGAAATATTTGTACAGACCTCATAGCCCCATTTCATATCAAATAATTGCCCTGAGGAAATGACTTTATTGAAATAAGGGGTCGTCAGGATTTTACCCGGGTATAAGGCTATCATTCTGTCTATTTCCAAACGAACCTCTTCGAATCCTTTTCGGTAATCAAAGTCTCCTCCCATTCCGGCAATATCACAGTAGTAATTGAATAAAACCGGGTTGCCGTTTGCAACGCATCGGGCGACGACGCCGGCAATCTCGTGAGCGTGTCCGGGAGCGACGGTGTAGTACCAAAATGCGCGGTGGTCATCTTTGTAATTTTCCAGTGCACTGGCAAAAACATCGATTTTATCCCCACCGCGCAGTTCGAAATCCGTCTCGGGGCTTCCCCATACAGCTATGCCTATCGGCAAATTCTCAAAACCCTCCATCGGGATTTTCCTCAGCCCGTTGGTAGCGACACTCGTGTAAAAATTATCGTATATTTTCTTGATTCGCGTCAATTCAAGACTGGGTTCTCCCCCTACGATGGTGATGAAATTCGTACCGCGCTCTTTCTCTTTTTGCAAAAAAGCATCAAAGGCCTCTTCCTCCTTTGGTGAGCGGTATTTATCCATGCTCTCCTCAAAGTAATAACACCCTTTGCACCGTATATTGCACCGGTGGGTAATATCAAGCGAGATACTCCGTATCGAACCAACCCGGCGGATGGTACTATACATTTCATGCAGCAGTGGGTCTTTCAAATATGTCCTTAAATTATTCGGCATAGATTATCTTTTACTTTGTTGCTGACTTCAGCAAATCTTCGATATTGCCAGGTGTTGAGACGATTTTCATAAAAGTACCCATTCCTAAATCGGGGAAGGACAACGCGATGCGATACCGCCCGTGCAACATATACACATCACCGTTATAAACTAACATTTCGTAAGGTAAAAACGTGGTGTGCTTGGGATTACCGTAATCAATAGTAGGCAAAAAAGCACTTTCGCCTGACGAACCTCGAAGTCCAATACCATAGAGTTTCAGATTCTTATCCAGCAATGCAATGGAATAGACCTTAACCAAATTCTTGACTCCCCTGCTTAAATTGCCATCTATTTTGGCGACAGCCGCACTATAACTACCGAAAGAATTGAGCTTAATGTTATCCTCAAAATAAGGCATCCCAAACATATAGTGATAACCCTGCAAATCGGATGCAGTCATCCCCTTGGCAGAACCATACATTGTGCCTCCTCCGCCACCAACGGCGCTCATTGCTGTTTTTAGCTTTCCGGCGACTTGATTATATAGACTTTTTACCTTGCCGAAGTTCTTTTGGAAGTAGGCATTACCCCAATAGGCAGGTGTGGTGTAGGAGACGATTATATTACTTCCTTCTTTGGTGATTCCAACCCGCAGAGCGAGGGCAAATCCAGTCGTTCCGCCCACTTTACGCACGGCACTCTTCAGTTCGGGGCTGGTAATGGCAATCACCCAACGATTGGCATCATTGGCGGGTCGGTATTGCCCCACGACGGTCAGCCCATTCGACTCCAAAGCCGACTTGACGGTTGCTTTGACGCTTGAAACCGTTCCGGTTGTCTTCGCTCCAATGGTATAGGGTTTGAGTTTTTGTGCAGTAGCTGTATTCAATCCAACAGCCAAAATTAACAATAATGCAAATACATTTTTCATAGTTATATATTTTATTGTATAAATGAAACCGGGCATTTTTCCCCGATTTTTTTGTTTTTTATATCTAAAGGAAATCCTTACATTATCTTCAAAACACCTAGCTTGTCTTATTTGGCCTAATTACTCCATCTCTTCTAAATAGGAAAGATTGCCATGTATACATATTTGTTTTTCGCAATTCCTTTAATTTCCATCACCCCCAAAATTACAGACAAAACCATTATCATCAAAGGATTTCAAAGCCTTATTTGCGTACCAGAGCAATTTGTTGTTCCATCAATTTGGTGACCTCTTCGTGTTTGGCTTTCGGTAGGTAAAAATAGTGTGCTCCGAGCCAATCGGACACATCCCGACCTTCGCTATTGGGCACAAAATACCGGCGGGTGTCGAAGAAAATACCAGCAGTCAACTTACCACACAGTGCCTGGCACAATTGCCGGACTTCCCGCTGGGCTGCGGCTTCTTTTGAGACGCCGTCTGAAATCGGGCGGAAGGGCTGATTGGCTCGACCATCAGTGAATAATATCAGGACAGTACCGGCTACATCCCAGCGCGATTCCGCCTGCTTCGCAAGGGCAAGGCTCTTAATCAATGCTGCCGACACGGGCGTGCGCCCGCCGGCGGGGAACTTCTTCAAAACCTGCGTCGCTTTGGAGATGCTATTACCCGGAGCGAGTATCATCTTCGCTTCGTTATGCCTAAAATACAGCATCGCTACCTTGTCGCGGTGTACATAAGCCTTTTCCAGTAGCGAAATGGCAGCTTTACGTGCCGCTCCGAGCCGGTTGATTGCCATCGAACCGGAGCCATCCACTGCAAAAATAAACAACAAGCCGCTCTTATGCATAAATT
>JALVDO010000317.1 GCA_027008975.1 Saprospiraceae bacterium
TCGCCTCACGCACGGAGTAAGGGAGGTTGACACCTTCTTGCCCGTACGGGCTTTGAAGTTATCACCTTATCGCTCCATTCAATCATTCACTCATTCAATCATTCAATCATTGAATCATTGAATCATCAAAAAAGAAAGATATGTATAAGAAGGAAGCTGTTGTTTAAAACAATAGACTTACCTTTGCCCCAAAGTAATACAAATGTCGAGATCAACTCAAAAAGTACTATTTATTAACAGGGCGACACCCGTTATCGAGGAGCAATTGAGGTCAATTGGCTTTGTATGTGAATACGACTACGAAGGGTCAAAAGCCGAAATTCAGAAGAAAATCGGCGATTACTCCGGCATCGTCATGCGTAGCCGAATCACAATAGACAAGGACTTTATCGACCGGGCGAAAAAACTCCGGTTTATCGCACGTGAGGGTGCCGGCATCGAACATATTGATACAGAATACGCCCGACAAAAAGGTATTGCCATCATCACTTCACCCGAAGGCAGCCGCGATACGGTGGGAGAACACACGCTTGGATTATTACTCGGACTGATGAATAATCTGATGCGTGCAGACCGGCAGATTCGCGCCGGAAAGTGGATACGGGAAGGTAATCGAGGGCACGAAATCAAGGGCAAAACCGTCGGTATCATCGGTTATGGGAATATGGGGACGGCATTTGCACAGCGACTCAAAGGGTTTGACTGTCGGGTAATCGCCTACGATAAATTCAAGGAAGACTACGGTGATGAACACGCCGAAGCAGTGGATTTGCCCACCCTTTTTCACGAAAGTGACATCATCAGCTTACACATTCCCTACCTCGATGAAAATTACCACTTTGTTGACGATGGCTTTTTATCTGCTTTTCGCAAACCCATTTACCTCGTCAATGCCGCCCGCGGAACGGTGTTAGACACGAGTGCACTGGTCAAACACCTTCGCTCCGGAAAAGTACTCGGTGCTGCTCTTGACGTATTGGAGTACGAAGATCAATCCTTCGAGTTTATGGATTTGGAGCAGATGCCCGATGATTTTAAATACTTAACAACTGCCGACAATGTTGTGCTTTCTCCTCATATTGCGGGATGGTCCTTTGAGTCAAAAATTGGTCATCCGACCGTCCTTGCACAAAAAATTAAAAAAATGTTCCAACGTCCTAATCCTACTGAAGTTTCTATATTTGAAACTAACTTTTCGTTCCCAAACCAAACGAAGTTTTATAGGGGAAAAGTCCGTGATGTTTATACCCTTGGTGATAAATTGTTGATGGTAGCAACCGATCGGATATCGTCTTTTGACCACGTTTTGCCCAAGCCTATTCCCTACAAAGGGCAGGTGTTAAATCAGTTGGCTGCCCACTTTCTGGAAGCTACCAAAGATGTCGCTCCCAACTGGCTGGAATCGACGCCCGACCCCAACGTCGCCCTGGGTATTGCCTGCGAAGCTTTCCCAATAGAGATGGTCATTCGTGGCTACCTCGTCGGACACGCCTGGCGTGAATACAAAGCCGGAAAAAGAACGCTTTGTGGTGTATCATTACCCGAAGGGATGAAAGAGAACGAACCCTTCCCTACTCCGATTATCACCCCGGCAACCAAGGCAGAAGAAGGACACGACGAGGACATCTCCAAGGAAGAAATCCTCGCCCGCGGATTGGTCAGCGCCGAGGATTATGCCCAAATGGAGCAATATACCTATGCCCTCTTCCAACGAGGAACAGAAATGGCAGCAGCCCGCGGATTGATACTCGTTGACACCAAGTACGAATTCGGAAAAAAAGACGGTCAGATCATGGTCATCGACGAAATTCACACACCGGATAGCTCCCGGTACTTCCTTAAAGAAGGTTATGATGAAGCTCTGCAAAACGGTGAGCGCCCCCGTCAGTTATCCAAGGAGTTTGTCCGCGAATGGCTCATGGCAAACGGCTTCCAAGGATTAGAGGGACAGACAATGCCCGAAATGCCCGACGATTTCGTCTGGGAAGTATCCGACCGCTACTGCGAACTGTATCACATTCTTACCGGAAAAGAAATCGAGCAATCAGATAATCGTGATTGGGAGCAAAGAATAATGGCCGCAATGGTTAGTTAAAGCTCTTTTACCCTTTCAAAAAATCCTCCAAATACTGAAAATGCGGTCCGAGATGCCCCTCCGTTGCAATAGTCGCCCGCTCAATAACCGCACTATTCTCTTTACCCTTAATCCATTCGGGCAAAATGCTTTTTATAAACTGCTCCCCAAAGGCAGTTGAGGCGTCCCTTGGCAACTCGCTGGGGAGGTTGTCAATTGTCATCATATCAATCACGCCCTCTAGAAAGGGTGCCGTCTCTTTGCCCGTCTTCGGGTCGAATCCAAAAAACGGATCGGCAATGGTAGATGCCCGCAGGGTGGAAGGAATAGAAGATACCGGCGCAATATCGCAAGTGACATCGGCGATGACCTGAATGGCAAAATCATCCTGTGCCATTTCTTCTACCGTAAAAAAAACAGGAGCCTTATCATCCCAATAGATTCCGTTTATCATTAGGTCGGTTTTCTTACTATATGGCTGAAAAGCGTTCTCGTATCGTTCCGGATGTTCATAGAATTCCTCTTTGTCAAAAGGTGTTCCATCCTTCTTTCGGGCATAATGATTGCAAGAAAGGGTGGTAAAAATAGGTTCCTGATAGTCCTTAATCAAATAATCTTCCGGACTGACTTCTCTTATTCCCATGTCACGTAGCACATGAGCAGCGCCATGCCCAACCCTTCCTGTCCCCGTCAAAACGATGCGCATGGACGGTAAAGTAAGTGATTTGTACAGCTCTTTGGCTTCGGCATAATCGAAGCAATCTTTAAGGCGTTTCAGGTCATATCTTCCTGTCCGCTTGCCGTAAGTAACGATGCCGTTGTGCGCACCGACCATTCCTGCAAAATATCCGAATGCAATCAGTCTTTTGCCTGAATCATCAGTCAAGACTTCGTAATCGACTAGCGTCACTTTTTTGTCGATAACAGCTTGTAACAAAGGTCTGTTATAAGCTTGTTTTTTATGTGTATGCGAAAAGAAGGAATAGGTCTTGTTTGGTCGTAATTCATCAATAGGCACCTCCTTAACACCGAGAAGCAAATCGCAATCTGAAACGTCTTCCACAACCTGCACACCCAATTTAGTGTATTCCTCGTCTCTAAAGCACCGAACATCGGAATGCTCGACGATAATCTCCACGTCTCCTCGCTGATTGATAGCTGCACACTGCTCCGGCGTCAGGGCGACTCGTGCATCCGGAGGTATTTTTCCCTCCCGGATAACTCCAATTTTGATCATAATCTGTTTGTAGTTTTTGAGTACCTATTCCGGTACCGGTTTGAGCGGCAAATGTAGGAAAATTTTTTCCAAATTTAAACTTTAAATCCT
>JALVDO010000318.1 GCA_027008975.1 Saprospiraceae bacterium
ATAACGATATAATTGTTGACAGCAACTACTTGGCAGAAAGTACAAGTATTCTTACCTCTGCAAATTTCAACAGTGAACCTTACGGGTACTATTTTTGGATTTTACCATCATTTAATGCATACTGTGCGTTGGGGCATGGCGGACAATTTTTGCTAGTTGTACCAAATAAAAATCTAGTTGTCGTTTATACTGCATTCCCTTACACGAATGAACAATTTTGGGACGAAAGAAACGAACTAATGAATTTGATAATTGAAAGTTGCGATTAGAAAATTAGCTAGCAGAGAACACGTGGTGTAAAACCATACTTGTTACCGCCATGCACGATTTATACCGACTGGCCATTACCGCAACAAGACAACATCACCGGACAAGCGGACGATATCCCCATTAATTAACTCTACCTCTGCACTATAAATAAAAACATTGGCATTCATCGGGCGGCCATCAAGTGTGCCATCCCATCCGTAATTTATATCGTTGGGTTGGAAATTCTTTTGATGGAAAAGCATTTCGCCCCAGCGATTAAAAATGGCAAATTCTTTTACCTGTTTTACTTTATGTCCCGCGTGAACCATGAAAACATCATTCACCCCGTCCCCATTCGGTGAGAATGCCGTTGGGATGTAAACATCGTGTTTTTTATCCACATAAATAGTTACGAAATCTTCCTGAGTACACCCGTTATCATCTGTTACCATCACCTTGTAAGTGGATGTGATTTGGGGATAGGTGCTCACCATGAAAGCATCTAAAAATGTTAATGTATCCGGAATCCAAAGAATGGAGTCAATGCGCTCTATGGGTAATCCGACTTGCGCGGTGAGTGTCAGTTTTTCGCCCAATTGAATAACGCTCTCACCGAGTGGCAAGTTGGTCGAAAGTGTCAACTCCCACGCTTCCGCACCGAGGAGAAGGATGTGTTCCGTTGATTCGCAACCGTTGTCATCCCTTACCGTCACCTCGTAAGTTCCCTTCGCGAGGGGTCCAAACACCTCTTGTTGTCCAAAATCCCCATGCTCAAATGAGTAAAGATAGGGGGCATTCCCTCCCACGACAGAATCTACTTTTACATAGCCGTCTTCCTCCCCATAGCACGATACGGGCTCCATTCCCAAAAACAAAATGGGAAAATTGACATCCGAAGTCACCGTCACCTCGTCTGAAGACTGGCAACCGGTCATCGTATTCTCCACGAGAAGGGTGTAAGTGTCAGCCTCTTCCACTTCAATAAATAACTCATTGGGATTATCAATGGACGTTCCATTGGCTGCAGTCCATAAATACTGAAACTGACCTCCCTGACTGGTTTGTTCTCCCCCCAAAGTGGCAACGAGCCGTGAGCAACCCAATTGCACATCTGCTCCCGCATCAACAACAGGCAATGGATTGACCTGCACACCTACAGTTACTTCACCCGGCGGACATGGGGCTTCTGAATCTATCCGGTACAGGAAAGTATAGTGTCCCGCCGGAACAGATGCTATCGACAACTCGCCCGTATTGGCATCGAAGGCGCCGCTTGGGCTGGCAGAAGTTTCCTGCCAAGTACCTCCGGGTACAAAGCCCGAAACATTCCCCGAAAGGGAGAAAGTCATCTCCGTACCCTCACAAATGGATAAATCCTCCTGCGCCGTTCCCACTTCTTCTACCTCATTGACAATAGCCGTGATGTCGGAGGGGGGATTTAATTGACAAAGCGGTATTGTTTTATTATTGATTTCGACCAAAGAAAAAGAAGTCGTCGTCAATAGAGGCAATGACATCGAAAGCCCGTCCGAAACGTCTTCTGCCGTGTAGCTTTCACCATTGCTATCTGTGAAAGACACATCAAACATCCACGTTGTGTTTGAATGAAAAACAATCTCGGCATTATCACCTTGGCAAACAGGCTCAACACTCCAATCAAACATTGCATCCCCGCATGAAATAGTCGTACAAGATGCCGTGCCTACCGGTATATCGCACTGAGAGGTAATATCAGGTGTAATGGTCACATCGATGGTCTGCCCCTCTGCCAAGCCACTAAAGACAATGGAGGTATCAGAAGAAAAGACATAAGGCGTACCGTCTACTTCCGTGATAACATAGTTGTCAATCGAAGGATAACCACTCCAAGAGACCCAAACAGAATCCAATCCGGCAATACAATCGACAGACATTTCCGGTAAGGGGACATCCACATAAATAGTTGATAAGAATGGCTCGGAGGTACAATTGTTTTCCGTTACAACCAATGATAAGTCATACGTGCCTGCTGTTCCCCACTCCACCTCAAAGGGACCAACTCCATCGCCTGAAACAACCGTCCCGCCTGAAAAAATCCAATCGTAAGTAGCATCACTCCCCGAACTGCCCGTAAATGTAAAGGTCGCATTATCCTGCGAGCATATCGAATCGATCTCCGTGAAGGCAGCAACAGGAATTGGTGTCACCACATAAGTCAGAGTGTCTCGATATTCGCAAAACCCCTCTGTATAGGTGAAAAACAACTGATTCTCGTGCAAAGTGCTTGCCTCGTTCACTTCTAATAATCCCGTTGCCGGATCCAGAACGTTCAATCCCGACCAAACGCCAACCCCCATTGTGAGGTCAATATTGCTATCAATATTAGGTTGTAAGGTATCCAGTCCTCCACCAAAACAGTAATCTTCCATTTCCTGGATTTCAATATACCTTGCGGGACAAGGCGTTGTCAGGCAGGTAAATTCGTATGGAATATAACCACACGCCTCGTCGATAAGCGGAAAGAAGGAGAAATTCACTTCTTGCTCTGGCATTAAATTTTCAAGGACGATGGAGGTGTCTGAGGTCATCGTAAACGGCAAGCCTTCCAGTACCTCAATATGATAGCCAATTGCATTCGGAACAGAAGGCCACGAGATAATGATGGAGTCTACCGTTGAGGTGCAATCAGCAACCAGAGGTGGTAAAGGCTCGGCTACAAAAATATCTTGTGTGAAAACATTGGAGTTGCAATCTCCCTGAATACTCAGGCGAACGGTATGCAATCCGCCATCATTCCACTTGATTTCATAAGGTCCATCGTCCATTCCCGACACGGGTAATCCTCCATCAAAATCCCAAATCCAACTGTAGGTCGCATTGGTGTCAACGCTACCGGAAAAGGTGATGGTCGCGTTGTCTGTGATACAAATTGTATCCGGCATCGTGAAAGAAGCCGCTGGCGTTTCCAGTATTTCTATTTCAAGTGTATCACGATACTGACAGGATGCCTCCTGATAAACGGCATAGGCGGAGATTGTTGTTCCTGCTGCATTTTGTGGTATGTCGAGAATGCCATTTTCGCTATCACTTACTTCATTTCCTTCCCAAAAGAGAATCCCATCGTTCCCCACCGCTCCACTAACCATTGCTTCCAAGGTGAGCGTCAGCCCCTC
>JALVDO010000319.1 GCA_027008975.1 Saprospiraceae bacterium
CGGTATCAGAATGGCAAGGATAATGATAATGCCCCCCATCGTCGGTGTTCCTGCTTTCTGATTTTGCCCATGCAGTCCTAGATCTCTGACCGTCTCCCCTATTTGCATGTGCCGCAATTTATTGATAATCTTCCGACCAATCAGCATGGAGATGACAAGGGAGATAATCATAGCCACCACTGCCCTGAAGGAAATGTAGTGCATCAGCCCCGAACCCGGAATTTTACCCCAGGTTTCATTCATCCACTCTATGAGTTTTACAAGCATTAGTCGGTTATTTCAAATTCTGTTTTTACTATTTTTTTTTCGTCCATTGGTATTTTTTCACCCTTCACTTCCTGATATTTCTCGTGTCCTTTTCCGGCGATTAAAATCAAGTCTCCGGGCCTCGCCAATCGGCAGGCTGTCTTAATGGCTTCTATCCTATCCAAAATAGAAAGCGTTGTATGCTTCGCGTCCGGTGGCAACCCGGCTTCCATATCTTTAATAATCCCGGCGGGATCTTCTGTTCTCGGATTATCGGATGTCAGGATGAGTTGAGCGCTGTTCTGAGCGGCAATTTTTGCCATTACCGGGCGCTTTGCCTTATCCCTGTCACCACCACAACCGACTACCGTCAGTATTTGCTGGTCTTTTTTCCGAAGCGCATTCATCGTCAACAAGACTTTCTCCAGCGCGTCCGGTGTATGTGCGTAGTCGATGACGACGATCTTCTCCGTTTCGGGTTGGATGATGTAGTCGAATCTCCCCTCGGCTCCTTTTAGCGTACTCAACACCCGCAGCACCTCGTCTTTTTCCTGTCCCAATAAGACCGCAGTTGCGTAAGTTACGAGCAGGTTGTATGCATTAAAATCGCCAATTAGCCGGCAAAACACCTCCTTCCCATCAATCTCAAGCTGCAATCCGGTCAGGCTATTATCAATGACTCTCGCCCTGAAGTCCGCCGGACGCCGTAAGCTATAGGTCACCTTCTTTGCTCTTGTATTTTGCAACATTACCATTCCGCGCTTATCGTCGATATTCGTCAATGCAAATGCCTCTTTTGGCAATGCATCAAAGAACATTTTCTTTGCTTCAATATAGGATTTAAAATCCTTGTGATAATCCAAATGATCATGGGTGATATTCGTGAATATTCCCCCCGTAAATGTCAATCCACTCAACCGGTGCTGGTGTATGGCATGGGAGCTCGCCTCCATGAAAGCAAATTCGCATCCCGCATCGACCATCTCCGCCAAAAGAGCATTGATGGCAATTGCATCGGGTGTTGTGTGTGTCGATGGTACCACCACCCGCCCAATCTTATTCTCAATTGTTGATAACAACCCCGTCTTATAGCCGAGCCTCATCAACAAATCGTGCAGTAAAGTAGCCGTCGTCGTCTTACCATTGGTACCGGTCACTCCGATCAGTTTCAACTCTGCTGATGGGTTGCCGTAGTAATTAGAGGCTAATATCCCCAATGCAATGGCTGAATTTTCTACCACAACGTTTGTTACTTTATCAATTTTCTCCTTCAAAGACCGTTCTGCTACAATTGCGACAGCGCCGTTATCGATTGCTTTGGCAATGTATTGATGCCCATCCACGTGCACTCCTCTGACTGCTACAAAAAGATCCCCTTTGGTCACTTTTCTGGAATCAAATTGAATATTGGAGATGCTAATATCCCTTGCACCTTCAATGGAACTTATTTTGATTCCTGTTAGCAGTTTTTTTAATTTCACTTTTGTTATTTTTTGGCGATTGAAACCGCCAGTACTACTAATTCAATGTCAATAATATATTTTGCCCACGGGCTTTTGTGCCGGGCTTGATCGATTGTTTGACCACTTTACCCACGCCTTGTGTTTTGACTTTCAGCCCTCTGTTTTCCAATACATACAGGGCGTCGCGCAATCCCATATTAACCACGCTTGGCACCTGATTATCTGGCAAGGTTCGCTGCTCGAGAATCAGGCTATCGGAGGCAGCGAGCGTTCTCACCATTTCCGTGTTTGCCAAGTCGTAATAAGGCATGTCCAACTCGCCTAGTAAGGCAGCAATGTCTTTTTTCTCACCGACAACATTTCGCGGCAACTGACTACTTTTCAAAATGGGTTTAGGTCCTTTATTCATCGGTGCGTGCAACTCGATAAGAGAATCGTAACATTTATCGGCTATTTTTCTGAAAACAGGTCCGGCGACATCGCCACCATAAATACCATTTTTCTCGGGTTTGTAAATCACCACGATACAAGAATAGACCGGTTTTTCAGCCGGAAAATACCCAACGAAAGACGCCTGATACCCTCTCACCCTTGTCCTGTTTTTGAATCTTTTATAGCCAATTTGAGTAGTACCTGTTTTTCCGGCAAACTTATATCGCTTCGTCTTCAACGCCCGGGCTGTCCCCCGCTCTACGACACCGAGCAGCAATTGGTGCGCCTGCTCGATCGTCTTTCGAGAGGCTATCTCCTTTTTGACAACAGTAGGGCGATATTCATCAATCGCTATGCCAAAAGATTCCGTTCGTTCTACCAGTGTGGGCTTCATCAGCACCCCATCATTTGCGACAGCATTATAGAAAGCCAGCAACTGCAAAGGCGTTAGCTTTACTTCGTAACCCGTCGCCATCCAAGGTAGCGTCAATCCACTCCATCCCGCTTTTACATCCTCAACCTCCTTGATGACAGGAGCGGCTTCCCCCTTAATCTCGATATTAGTAGGAAGGTGTAAGCCAAATTGTTTTAATCTTTCAATGAACTTTCTTTCTTTATTTCTATCCTTATCTCCTTCTTTCTTTCCGTAGAATGCCGTCACCAACTTAGACAGTCCCACATTGGAGGATATTTCAAATGCCTTTCGCACTGTAATGGTATCCAAGTGAGCGCTATGACTCCCCGCATCGACCATTTCCTGATCGTAGTAGGTCGTTTTCCCGTGTTCAATATCCACTTTATCTTCCAGTGTGATATATCCATCTTCCAACATAGCCATCATAGATGCCAACTTGAAGGTAGAACCCGGCTCTATTGCCCGACCGACGGCATAATTATACACCTCGTACCACTCTCTTTTCCCTTCTACTCTTCCGAGGTTAGCAATGGCTTTTATCCGCCCTGTCTTTACTTCCATGACGACAGCCGTTCCCCATTCGGCATTGTGATATTGCATAGCATCATACAAAGCCCGCTCCGTTATATCCTGGATATTCACATCGATGGTAGTGACTAAGTCTTTGCCCTGTTTGGGTTCGATTTTCGCCAGATTGTCCATCGGAATCCATAAATCCCGTTTCTTATCCACCAACATCATCACCTGCTCACCCGGGGTACCCCCTAATTCTTTGTTAAAGCTATCCTCCAAGCCTACATCTTTCGCCTGGTCGCGGACGTAACCAATCGTCCTCCTTGCCAATACGCCAAACGGGCGCTTTCGCTCGCTCAACTTAGTGGCGATTAAGCCTCCCCGATAGCGTCCGAGGTTAAAAAGTGGAAATTGCTCGATCTTTTTCTTCTCTGCAAAAGAGACTTTTCTCTTCAGCAAGACATGTCTGCTTCTATTTTCAAGAGTATCTCTAAGGTCGATTAGATATTCGCGTGCACCACCTACCGTGAAGTTCTTATCGAGGTAGTGTGCAAAGCAATACGCCAAGGTATCCAAATTGTCAAAATACTCATCGTCTGTCGCCACTGTTGGGTCGAAGTACAGGTTGAAAAACGGAACAGATGTTGCCAGCAGACTGCCATCATGCGCCATAATATTCCCACGCTCCGCCTTTACCGGGCGCGTCTGAACATAGCTTCTTCGACCGTAATCGCGCCATTTCTCACCCTCAACCACTCCAATCACGATTGTTTTATACATAAGAATCAACGCCATTGGAAGAACAATCCCAAAGGTCAGAATATACACCCGCGTTAATACCTCATTTTTTACTTCAGCCATTATTATTAGTCATCATCTTTTGGCACGATAACCTTGTTGATATTTCCCCTTTGCAAGCGCAACCCGTTGTCCGCCACCTTATCTACAAGGACGGACTGCATAGCATTGACCATATTCTCAGACTGCAAAGACATGAAGTACCAACGCTTCTCTTTCACTTCCTTTTCCAGCGTCTGGATACGGCGTATATTTTTCTCCGCATAATGCGAATTAGCGATATAAATAAGACAGCAAAAACCCACGAGCATGATAAACCCAAAATTGTTCATCATCGCCGCCACCGGTCTGTGACTCAAGTCTGCCCATGTAAGCTTTTTCTTTGCCATTTTCTCACAAATTACGATTGGTGCTATATTAAATTCGCTCCCCAATTCTCAATTTGGCACTACGTGCCCGGGGATTTCTCTTTATTTCCTCCTCAGTAGGAAGGATTGCCTTACGAGTAATCACCTTGAAGGGACGTTGAATATTTCCGTAGAAGTCTTTTTCTACAACCCCTTCAACATTCCCCGTTTTTAAAAACCGCTTTACCAAGCGATCTTCGATTGAATGGTAAGTGATGACTGAAAATCTGCCCGTTGGCTTCAAAACTTCAGAAACCTGAGACATGAAATCAGACAATGCGCCCATTTCATCATTAACTGCTATTCTAATAGCCTGGAAAACTTGCGAAAGATAACGTCTCCGCTGGCCTCTGATTAGAGGCTCTAGAATGGATAAAAAATCTCCTACTGTTTGCAATTTTCCTGACAGTCTGCTACCGACAATGGCTTTCGCCAGCATTTTTGAGTTGCGAACTTCACCGTATTGGCTAAACATCTCCTGCAGTTCTCCGGCTGACAGTCTGTTTAACAAATCGGCTGCGGTCTGACCTTCCTCTCTATTCATCCTCATGTCCAAGGCTGCATCAAAGCGGTATGAAAAACCGCGAGAAGCCTCATCCAGCTGATGAGAAGAAACACCAAGATCAGCTAATACGCCATCAATTTTGGAATGCCCATGTAAGCGCAAAAAGCGCTTTAGAAGCCTAAAATTGTGATCGACAAACGTAAATCGCGGATCGTCAATAATATTCTCCTGTGCATCTTCATCCTGGTCGAAGCCAAACAGATGCCCCTCTTCGCCCAAGCGTTCCAAAATCAACTTTGAATGTCCGCCACCCCCGAAGGTAGCATCCACATAAACCCCGTTGGGTTTAATATTCAAGGCATCGATGCTTTCAGTTGCCAGCACAGGTACATGATATTCCATTACGACTCGTTCTGGTTTACCTTTCCGAGCACCTCTCCGGCTAAGTCTGAAAAGTCAACCGGCTCATCTTCAATCAGAGCATTGTATTCACTACCTGCCCATATTTCAATTCGCCCGTTGTAGGCAGATAACACCACTTCCTTTTCAATCCCGGCATACTCCATTAGCCGCTTTGGAAGTAATATTCTATCTGCACTATCCATTTCCACCTCTTGCGCACCTCTATAAAAATAGCGTGCAAAATCTCTGTTCTTTTTATTGTAAATATTAAGTGCATCAATCTCTGCAGAAATCTGCTTCCACAACTGAATGGGATACAATACTAGGCACTTCTCAAACCCTCTGTTTATTACAAATTTTTGATTCGTGCCTTCTGCTAATTGATTAATCAACCCACTAGGTATCCGCAGCCGCCCTTTGGCGTCTAACTTGCATTCGTATTCACCTAATAGTTGTTTTATACCCACTTTTTTTACAATTGTGATTCAAAAGTATCACTTTATTCCACAAATACCCACTTTTTCACACCAAAAAAAATACTTTTGAAATTATATGTAACTATATTGCGTATTTTTAATCAAAATATTCATAAAATAATCAAAAATAAATCGCATTCCTTCCCACTTTTCTCCCTTTATGATAAAAAATAGATTTTTTTTCCCACTTTATGGTTCACATTAATACCAACCATTTTCCAAAAGAATCCGTATTTACTACTGAACACCATTTTTTTATCGAACAATACGACAACCATGCTTAGATTTTTATCAATTACTTTTTTTGTTTTCATTTCTATTTCCAACCTAACCGCACAGGAGTGGGTCAACTGCACCAACGGGGACTACATCACGGATCTATTAAAAACTACCGACAACACGCTTTGGGCAGCAACGCAGGGAGGGCTCATGCATTGTCGGGCTGATTGTGAGGAAAAACATTTCTTTAACAGAGGGAACAGCAACATCCCATCAAATCACATCACCTCTATGGTGGAAGATAATGAAGGACGGATATGGGTATCGTCCGGAACATTTTATGACAGAACAACGGGGACTGCTTTTTATGATGGCGAGTCATGGACTCGATTTGACACCATTGGCGGCGTGCTGGGGAAGGCACCCAACGGGGATATCATCATTGCTTCCTATTACAGGATATATCGCTACGACGGATCGGAATTCACCTTCACACCCATCCCTACTGACGAACACAGTTTTTGTGCTATCCCAACAGGTCTGGTAATTAGCGAGGATGGCGACATTTGGATTTCTTCCTATGATTATGGATGTCATAGCCTATTGCGCTATGATGGAGACCAATTTCAGTTTTATAATGCGGAAAACAGCCCACTTAACTATGATGCATCTATAAGCAACTCATTATTAGTTGACCACTCCGGAAAAATTTGGATAGGACAGTGGAATGGCCTAAGCTCCTTTGACGGAGAAAACTGGGTGACCTACACCTACGAAAATTCCTCTATCCCAGTGGGCATGGTCACTTCGATACAAGAAGACGAAGATGGAGATATTTGGGTAGGACTCAACCAATACTGGTCCGAAGATGAGGATATAAGTTCTCTCGCGAAATTTGACGGCCAATCATGGGAAGCCTATTCGCTGCCGGTTGAGAATTTCAATTCAAAAAAGGTAGTAAGCTTATTAATTACCGAGTTTGCATTAGTTGTCGGAACAGAAAACGGGCTTTTACTTTATGACCTCGACACACTCGAAAGAATTCCCACTTCAAACTCAAAATTGAAATCAAACCGGATTGGGCAAATTCTACAGCAAGGGGATTACACCTGGATAACCTCCGGCAATAGTGGAGATCAGAATAATAAACAACTCATTAGAATACAGGGAGAGGACTGGACGGAATTCAGTGCCGAAAACTCACCTTTTGAGGAAAGTAGTTATTCTTACCGACTACTTGATATAGACCAATCAGGTAATGTCTACGCGCAAAAGGATCCAAGCAGCATATATTATTATAATGGGACGACGTGGAATCCCTTCATCATCCCCGACTTGGTCACTGATGTAAACGAAGCCCAATCTCGGCTCAAGTTCGATGCCAATAATCAGCCGTGGTTGTTTAACGTCAGCGGGGACATCTTCCGAAAGAACGGCTCGAACTGGCAGGTTATTCCCGCTAGCGAGCACGGTAACACAAGCGGGAACTATCGGGGCATTGTTTTCAATCCTGAAAATAACGACCTGTGGTTTGGGAGTTACAGCGGATTGTTCCACTTCAATGGAATCAGTTGGCACACTTATTCCCCAACGGGATTATTTCAGGGATACGTTCTTGATATAACGATAGATGCACTTGGCAATATTTGGTTGGTAGGCGTCAATGGCGTTAGTCGCTTTGATGGGAACAGCTTCACTACTTACCTTTATAATGATTTGGGGTTGGAGGATGCAAATGGCGGTTTTTCCAGCATTAAAATCGACCAAGAGGGGCATATTTGGGTCGGTGGCAACCACTTCCTTTTGGAATACGATGGACTGACTTGGACGATTTACAATATTTACGAACTCGGTGTCCCCAATTCAGCCATCAAGGTTATCTCTGAGGATGCTAACCATAATCTATGGCTTGGAACTACCGGTGCGGGCTTTACAATATTCAATAAAAACGGTATCGAAGGTGGTGGCATCCACACCGCAGCAAAAGAAGCCCCAAAGAAGCAGGCATTGGAAATATTCCCAACTTTATCGCCCAAAAACGGGATTTTACACATAAAGATGCCCGAAACAGAAATTGGACAACAGGCACAGATACGAATCTACAATTCTGCGGGAACAATGGTTTTTCATAGTCAATACCCAACTCTTCCCGCTTCCATTTTCATCAATCTATCGTCGACAAATATTGCACAGGGAATGTACTTTGTGCGGTTGCAATCGAGTGAAGGAGCCTTTTTGGGGAGGATAGTTGTTTTTTAATTAGAATTGGAATTAGAATTGGAATTAGAATTGGAATTGGAATTGGAATTGGAATGAAAAGCGGTGAGAGATGAGTTGTGAGTTGAATTAGTTGGAAAGTTTCAGGTTGGAAGGTTTCAATGAAATAATGATTTAATGATTTAATGATTTAATGTGAGATGAGTTGTGAGTTGTGAGTTGTGAGACTGAGAGATTGGGAGATTCTTTGCGCTCTTTGCGTACTTTGCGTAAACCTTCGCGTGCCTTGGCGGGAAAGAAATGATTTAATGATTGAATGATTTAATGTGAGATGAGTTGTGAGTTGAATTAGTTGGAAAGTTTCAGGTTGGAAGGTTTCAATGAAATAATGATTTAATGAAATAATGATTGAATGATTTAATGATTGAATGATTTAATGATTTAATGTGAGATGAGTTGTGAGTTGTGAGTTGTGAGTTGTGAGACTGAGAGATTGGGAGATTCTTTGCGCTCTTTGCGTACTTTGCGTGAACCTTTGCGTGCCTTGGCGGGAAAGAAATGATTGAATGATTGGATAAAAGTAGAAGGATTTGAACGAAAAATTGGGGTGAAGCAAAAAAAATTCCTTTCTACGCAAACCTTTGCATAAAGTTGTTTATATTTGTCCTACAAACAAATATTTCGACTTATGAAGCCACGCGAACGCGTACTTCGGGCGCTTAACAGAGAACCTGTAGATCGACCACCAATTTTCGTCACACTCACGCCCGAGGCAGCAAAAAAATTATCCGACCATTTGGGAGTACCTTACGAGGAACCCTACGACTCCCTGCTTTCCACCAGAATGTCACACATGGGATTACTGACAAGACTCGGTAACGACTGTGTGGGGATAGCCGCGACCTCTCCCCCTGACAATCCAACGGTGTTAATCGACGAAGAGAACAAAATATACCAAAATGAGTGGGGAATGCAATTTGTCAATGTGGGACTGTATAATGAGTTCCACAAATATCCGTTGGCTCACTGCACCTCCGTGGAAGATATTGAAAACTATGACTGGCCGGATCCATTTGCAGAAGGAAGATTCGATGCAGCAGCCGAGCTCATCGCCAAATACAAGGATGATTATGCCATTGTTGCCGATTTGGAAACTTCCTTCTTTGAGACGAGCTGGTATCTGATGGGGATGGAGAAGCTTCTCATGGATATGGCCATGGAGGAAGAACACGTCTTTGCCTTATTTGACAAGGTCATGCACATCAATACTGAAATCGGGAAAAAACTCATCGAGATGGGAGCCGATATCATCTGGGCGGGCGACGATTTTGGCACGCAACGCGGTATGATGATATCTCCTGACATGTGGCGAGACATCTTTAAACCCAGGATAAAATGGATGTTTTCGGAATTCAGGAAGGTCAATCCCGATATTAAAATTGCCTGGCATAGCTGTGGCTCTATCGTTCCCATAATAGAGGACTTTGCCGAAATCGGACTGGATATTCTCAACCCTATTCAGCCACTTGCCGAGGGAATGGAGCCGGACTTTCTCAAAGATAATTACGGCGATCAGTTGTGTTTCTTCGGCGGTATTGACATCCAACGTCTGCTACCACACGGGACTGTAGACGAGATTAAATCCGAGGTCAAAAGAAGGATGGGAATATTGGGAAAAGGAAGCGGGTATATCGTCGCACCTGCCCATAATATTCAGGATGACACTCCGGTTGAAAATATTTTAGCATTTTATGAAGCGGTCTTTGAGTATGGAGAAGAGGCAATTTCAAAAGTTTAATTAATTCTCGGAATTCAAAAAGTCAGCTAAAACACGCCTTTAAATAATTAAAATCAAAATTACCATGATAGATTATGCACAACTAAACCAATACCTCTATGAAGGCAAGGCAAAGAAAGTAGAAGAAATGGTGCAGGAAGCGATTGATGCGGGAATCTCCATTTCTGAGGTATTATCAGAGGGATTGATAGCGGGAATGGCTGTTCTGGGAGAGGATTTTAAACACAATATTTTATACGTTCCGGAGGTACTGATTGCTGCTAGAGCGATGAAGTCGGGGCTCAAAATACTAAAGCCCTATCTTGCAGATGAGAATGTAAAGGACAAAAAAGGAGTTATCGTCATCGGAACCGTCAAAGGAGACCTCCATGATATTGGAAAAAACCTGGTGAGCATGATGACAGAAGGAGCCGGCTATGAGGTTTATGACCTCGGCGTTGACCAGTCTTACGAACAATTTATGGAAGCTGCCATCAAATACAATGCCGATATCATCGGAATGAGTGCTCTATTAACAACAACGATGCCGTATATGAAAACAGTAATTGACAAATTCAGGAATAGTGATTTGAGCCACATCAAGTTCGTAGTGGGTGGTGCACCTATTAATGAATCCTTCGCCGCAGAAATTGGAGCAGATGGTTATGGTGCAGATGCCGCTTCTACCGTGGATGTATTGAATAGTTTGATGATTGAATGATTGAATGCCTGCCTCATGACTGAATGCTTGCCTCCCGATGGAAACGAGGGAGGGAGGGAGGAGTGAATGAATTAGAATTAGAATTAGAATTAGAATGGAATAATTTAAAATGAAAAATTCAAAATTTAAAAGTATGATTCCATTTCCACAACCAATTCCACTTTTAAATTTAGCCTTTATAATTTTAAATTTAGCCTTATACTTCAGCCTAATGACGAGGTTACACCTGTCAGCATCTTTGATTTACACTTTAGCCTTTAACCTTTGAATGAAGGAGAAACACGAATTTACACAACAAGCACAATAAAATGTCATTACTGGAAGATAAGTTGGCGTTGCCGGGATTTAGAATTGGAATTGAGCTGGTCTCCACCCGGGGAACGATGAGTGAGGCAAAAGCGCGCAATGTCCGCAATTTCTCCAACGCGCTGATTGAACGACCGGATGTTGACTGGATTTCCATCACGGATAATGCAGGAGGACACCCTTCCATTGCAGCTACGGCCTTGGGTCGTCCTATACTATTCGCCAACAAGGAAGTCATCATACATATCACCTGTAAAGATATTAACAGAAATGGGCTGGAAAGCAAGGCGTGGGAGTTATCGAGTGAGGGTTTCAAAAATGTATTGGCAATTACAGGAGATTATCCGACATCGGGAATGGCAGGAGTACCAAAACCGGTATTTGATATTGACTCGGTGGGATTATTACACCTCTTGAAAACGATGAATACGGGAATTGAAGTCGGAAAGAAGAAAAAAAGTACACTGCGAAATACCGACTTTTTTCTTGGAGCCGTCGTTTCCAACTTCAAAAAGCACGAAAATGAGTTGATTCCACAATACCTAAAACTGCTAAAAAAAATTGAAACGGGAGCGTCGTTTATCATTAATCAGGTTGGTTATGATGCAGGAAAGATCAGTGAATTAGCAGCTTTTATGAAGAATAAGGGGTACGGTGATATTCCCCTTATCGGGAACGTTTATGTGCTCTCGAAGTTCTCCGCCCGATTGTTTAATAAGAACCAAATTCCGGGTGTCGTACTGACTGATGCCTTTTATGAACAAATATTAAAATACAGCTCCGGTGCAGATAAAGGGAAGGCCTTCTTCTTAGAACTGGCAGCAAAGATGTTGTCCATTTATCAGGGATTGGGCTATAAAGGAGGCTATATTGGCGGGATTCATAAGATTGAAGACTACCAAAAAATTATGGATATTCATCATTCCTTTTCGGAATATGACTGGAAGATTTTTGCCCAAAACCTGCAATTTCATCAGGATGGAGAATGTTTTTTGTATGAAAAAGACCACCAAACCGGACTCGTAATACCCAACCAAATCAACCCCCAAATTTTCAAACGAGTA